>NZ_JBEXOT010000019.1:0-126300 GCF_040611675.1 Streptomyces sp. NPDC006551 | reverse complement strand
TCTGGTGCGTGCGATCGCAAGGCGGAGGAGGGAGTCCACGCGGAGCGTCGACGACCGACGACGACTGGGGGCACCTCCCGTGCCCGAAGGGCTACGGGGGAGAGCGTGCGTGCCAGGCGTCGCGAGCCCGGCAAGATCGGCGAGACACCCCCTAGGGGCCGTCCGGCCGGTCCTCCGTCATGAAGTAGCGGGCGAAGGCGGACACGGCCGCCTCCTCCTCGATCCGCCCCGAGTCGTCGGTCGACAGCGACCGGGCGCTCAGCGCCGCCGCCTCCGGGGCGATGCCGAGCGCGAGCAGCGCGCGCTCCACCTCGGCCGGGGTCGGGGCGAGGACCAGCAGGGCGCGCAGGAAGGGACGGGCGATCTCGGCGAAGCGGTCGGGGTGGTCGTGCAGCCGCTTGATCGCGCCGCCGACGAACTCCTGCTGGCTCACCCGCTGGTCGCCGTCGACGTCGGCGATCCCCGCCATGCCCTGCCAGAACGCCTCGGCGCCGGTGACCAGCGCCTGGCCCTTGTCGGAGCGGAAGGACGTGTCGAACTCCGTGAGCAGCCGTTTCGCCGCCGTACTGAAGTCCTCCCGCGAGATGGTCCCGTCACCGTCCTGATCGAACGCGGCGAAGCGGGAGGCGATCCGGCGCTGGTAGAGCTGCTGCACAGGTTGCTGCTCGGGTTCCATGGGCTGCATGTGCGGACCTTACGACGGGGAGGGCCCCTATGCCGAGAGGGGCGGAGCGGCCAGCCGCCGTGACGAGGAGGGCTGCTCGGGAACGGAGGCGGTCTGTCCGGCGAGGGAGTCCACGGGGAGGGGCCGCGCCCGCTCGTCGACCGCGTCGGCGGCGTCCGCGTACACATCGAAGAGGCGCCGGACGCCGAGCGCGGCCAGGACCCGGTTGACGTGCGACCCTTCCAGCTCACCGCGCGCGGGGAGCACCATGTGCAGCCGGCCGCCGCAGGAACGCATCAGCCGACGGGAGGCGATCAGCACGCCCACCCCGCTGGAGTCGCAGAACAGCACGCCGGACAGGTCCAGGACGACATGGTGCCGCCCACCCGCGACGGCGTCGTGCACATGTCTGCGGACCTGCGGCGAGGTCACCAGGTCGAGTTCCCCCTGGACGCGCAACACGGTCCAAGGGCCCTGCTCGTCTTCGTCGACATGGAGCGTCACGCATCGCGCCCTTCAAGCGGAGGCAGTCCTTCCTGTCCCCTCCCGCTGCCCTGCCTCGGCACCTTGAAACCAACCCGTTCCGGGTTGACGCTTTCCTTACCATCCTGGCCCCGTCAGGAGGCGCACTTGTCGCAAAGGAGGGTGCGCATCCATGTGGCGCATTACTTTGGACGGTGAACTCGGGTCGGGAGGGCCGCCGAAGAGCTCCGGAGGGCTTCGTATGGCGAAGGACACACCACCGCGCTGGGACCGCAGGATGCAGCAGCGGCTGGCGCGGGGTGAGGCGGCCGCGCTCGGAGAGCTGTACGACCGCTTCGCCTCTCTGGTGCACAGCCTCGCCCACCGGGTGCTCGACGACGACGCGGCCGCCGACCAGGTCACCCGCGAGGTCTTCGGCTACATCTGGGAGAACCCCGACGCGTACGACCCCAAGCAGGGCAACATGCGCTCCTGGGTGGCCAGGCTGACCCAGCGGCAGGCCGTGCACCGGCTGCGGCAGACGGAGGCGACGGCGTACGCGGAGACCGGCGAGGGTTCGGCGGAGGAGCTGGAACAGAAAGTGCGGCGGGCCTCGGTCGCGGCCCGCGCGGACTACATCGTCACGTCGATGCCGGCGCCGCTGCGCGCCGCACTGGAACTGGCCTACTTCCAGCGGCGCGACTACCGCCAGACGGCTGCCGACCTCGGGGTCACGGAGGACGAGGCGCGGCGCCGGCTGCGGCTCGGGCTGCAGCTGCTGTCGACGGCGAACACCCGCCCGCTGGAGGGGTCCTCGCCGCCCGGTTACGGACGCTCGCTGTGAACGGGGCGAACGACGACCCGGACGAGGTCGCACGCGCTCCACGGATACCGGGTCCGCGGTGGGCGGCGGACGACCACGCGGACCTGTCGGGTGCGGTGCGTTCGGGGCCGAAGGACGAGGTACGGCCGGAGCGCGTGGCCGAGACGGTGGTCGAGGCCGAGCCGGTGGCCGAGCCCGTGGCCGAGCCGGACCCCGCGTCCGAGGCCGAACCGGAGCCGGCGGTCGAAGCCGAGCCCGTGGCCGAGGCCGTAGTGCCTCCGCCCGCACCCCCTCCTCCCCCACCACCCCCTCCGCCGCCGTCCCTTCCGACGCATGCCGTGCTCAAGTCCCTCCTCGGGGCGTGGGCGCTGTCCGCGTGTTCGGTGGAGGAGACCCAGGCCGTGGAGGACCATCTGACCGAGTGCGCCCCGTGCGCGGACGAGGCGCTGCGACTGCGGGACGCGGTCGGCCTGCTGCACGCCGAGCGGGACCTGGACCTCGATCCGCTGCTGCGCTCCCGGGTCCTGGAGAACTGCCTGGGCCGCCGCCCCGCCCGTATCCCGGTCCCCGCCTGGGCGACTCCGTACGACGCGGAGACGGCCCGGCTGGACGCGCTGCTGCGGGACATCGGTGAATCGGAGTGGCACGCTCCGGTGCGTCTGAAGTGGTTCGAGGGCGAAGGCCCGGTGAGCCGCAAGACGACCGTGGCCGGAGTGATCGGGCACCTCCTGACCGTGGACGGCCTGGCCTCGACGGCGCTGGGCCTGGACGACCCGCTGGGCGTGGCGGGCCGGGACCTGACGCCGACGGAGCGCACGGAGGCGTACTGGCGGGGCGCGTACCACCCGCCGACGCGCCAGATCCGCGAGCCGTGGCGCGAGCAGAGTCACGCGCTGATCCGCACGGTCTCGTTCGCGGGCCGGGGCGTCGCGGACCTGACGGTGACGTACGGGGACTTCGCGCTGCCCCTGCGGGACTCGCTGCTCGAGCGGGCCTTCGAGTGCTGGGTGCACGCGGACGACATCGCGAACGCGGTGGACTATCCGTACGAGCCGCCCAGCGGGGCGCATCTGCACGGGATGATCGACCTGGCCGCCCGGCTGCTTCCGGCTGCCCTGGCCGACCGTCGCCGCTCGGGCCTCGCCGGCCCGCCCCGCCACCTCGTGACGGCGGGCGCTCCCGGCCGCTCGCTCCATCTGGAGGTCGAGGGAGCGGGCGGCGGCCACTGGTACATCGCCCTGGACTCCCCGGCGGCCGTCGGCTCACCGGACCACGCGGTGGCTCAGGTGGCGATGGACGGCGTCGAGTTCTGCCAGCTCGTGGCGGGCCACGTTCCTCCGGAGGAGGCCGCGGCCGGCCAGGACGGCGACCGCGAGGCGATCCGGGACGTCCTCTTCGCCGCGGCCACCCTGAGCCGCCTCTAGGTCGTGTCCGCAAGTCCCGCTGGTCCGCGACGCCCTTTGGGCGGACGGCGGTACTTTGCGGACACTCCCCAGGGCGGCTCTCGGACGTCGGACGTCAGCGGATGAACCACTCCTGGTCGACGTAGTTCTCGCAGTCGTACTGGAACACCCGGCTGCCGTGGTCGGTGCCCTGCACGACCAGGCACTTGCGGCTGTTGAGGTTCCGCAGCTTGAAGGTGTCCTCGGTGACGGCGATCTTCTGCCACAGCTGGTCGCGCCACTCGCCGCACTCGTACTGCATGGCGGTGTTGCCGTTCTCCAGGCCCTGGACGACCAGGCACTTGCCGCTGTTGACGTTCTTGAGGCGATAGCCGCCGGGGTGCTCGACATAGGTCTCGTCGAGCACCCACTTCTGGTCGGCCCACTCGCCGCACTCGTACTGCACGGCGGTGTTGCCGTTCTCCAGGCCCTGGACCAGCAGACACTGCCCGCTGTTGGCGTTCTTGATGCTGAACGCCGGCTCCGCCACGGCGGAGGCGCTCCCGGAGGCCGCGACGACGGTCGTGGCCGCCAGCGCGGCGGTGGCCAGGGCGGCGCCTATGCTGCGCGATCTGATCATGTGGTCCCCCTCGTAGGTGTACGCGATCTTGACCGGAACGATAGCGCCGCCGAGGCAAGGGCGAGAGGGGGTCCGATCGTGGGTTACGCGAAGACCACCGTGCGGCGGCCGTTCAGGAGGATCCTCCGCTCCGCGTGCCACTTCACCGCGCGCGCCAGCGCCTGGCACTCCACGTCCCGGCCGACCGCCACCAGCTGGTCCGGCGTGACCTCGTGGCCCACGCGCTCGACCTCCTGCTCGATGATCGGGCCCTCGTCGAGGTCCGCCGTGACGTAGTGGGCCGTCGCGCCGATCAGCTTCACGCCGCGCGCGTGCGCCTGGTGGTAGGGCTTCGCGCCCTTGAAGCTCGGCAGGAAGGAGTGGTGGATGTTGATGATCCGGCCCGACAGCTGCTTGCACAGATCGTCGGAGAGCACCTGCATGTAGCGGGCGAGCACCACCAGCTCGACCCCCTCGGAGCGGACGAGCTCCAGAAGCTCCGCCTCCGCCTGCGGCTTGTTGTCCTTCGTGACCGGAATGTGCCGGAACGGAATGTCGTACGAGCCCACCAGCTCCGCGAAGTCCGTGTGGTTGGAGACGACCGCCACGATCTCGACCGGCAGCGCCCCGATCCGCGAGCGGAACAGCAGGTCGTTCAGGCAGTGCCCGAACTTCGACACCATCAGCACGACCCGCATCCGCTGGTCGGCCCGGTTGATCTGCCAGTCCATCTCGAACGAGTCGCCCACCGCCGCGAAGCTCGCCCGCAGCTTGTCCACCGTGACCGGCGCCTCCGCCGAGAAGTGGACCCGCATGAAGAAGAGACCCGTGTCCCGGTCTCCGAACTGCTGACTGTCCTCGATGTTGCAACCCGTGATGAAGAGGTAGCTCGACACGGCGTGCACGATGCCCTGTTTGTCGGGGCAGGAAAGGGTGAGGACGTACTGGTCGGTCATCCCTTTAGCCTGCCACACGGCGCGGGGCCGCCCGGGACGGCGTCCGTCAGGCGGACCGCGTCATGATGCGGAGCACGTCCAGGGAGCGCGGCGGTGTGTCCGGGTCCTCGCCGTCCGCCGACGCCATCCGTACGTGTGCCTCGCGGGCGGCCCGTACCGCCTCCGGCCAGCCGTGGTGCTCCATGTACGCCGAGACCGGGGCGTCGGGGCCCACCTGGTGCATGATCCGCAGCACGCGCAGCACGGCCACGTCCACCAGGGCGGCCTCGCCCGAGTCGCGGAAGATCGTCCCGACGTACTTCTCGGCGGACCAGTTGTCCAGCCAGGTGTCCTCGACCAGGCGGTAGACGGCGTCGGTGACGTCGCCGTACCCCTCATGGCCGGCCAGCCAGGTGGTCTCGTGGAACTCGGGGTCGGAGAGCATGTGCAGCGCCGAGCGCACGTTGCTGCGCCAGCGCCACCACGGCATGTCATTGAGCGGCATGCCGCCCATGGTGGAGGAGCGACGGCCACGACGGGAAGAGTTCACCGGACTGGAGAGTGGACTGGACACGTTTCGATCGTACGTTCCCCATTCCCGCCGACGGACCGACCCCCGTAATTCACCTTCACGTCACCCACGGTTGAACCATGCTCACTCCCGCGTTACCCGTGAGGCGGAATTGTGCATGCCCATGACCGGTAGGCGACTGACCTCACTCCTCGCGTATGTCACGACGGCGGCGGCAGGGGCGTCGCTGCTCTCCGGCTGTGGCGTGCTCCCTGGAACCACGGGGGGCTCCAGGGAGCCCGTCACGGTGATGACATGGGCCCCCGACGGAACCCGCGCCACCAACATGCCCGGAATGCCCGCCATGGCGCAGGCGTACGCACGCTGGGCGAACGCCGGCGGCGGCATCGACGGCCACGAGCTGCGCATCCTCACCTGCAACGAGCAGAACACCTCCGCCGGCGCCGCGGCCTGCGCGCGCCGGGCCGTCCGCGAGAAGGTCGTCGCCGTGGTCGGCTCGTACAGCCAGAACGGGCGCGCCTTCATGGCCCCTCTGGAGGCGGCCGGAATCCCGTACATCGGCGGTTACGGCATCTCCGAGGACGAGTTCACCAGCCCGCTCTCCTACCCCGTCAACGGCGGCCAGGCCTCCCTCCTCGCCGGCCACGGCATGCAGCTCGCCGCGTCCTGCCGCAAGGTCTCGCTCGTCCGGCCCGACACCATCGCCGGCGACAAGCTGCCCGACCTCCTCAACTCCGGTCTGCGCACGTCCCGGCACGGCAGCGCCACCGACATCCCGGCGCTGGAGGACGCCGCCGAGTACACCCAGCCGGCCGGGCGCGCCCGCAGCGAGGCCGGGCGGAAGAACGGCTGCGTCGCCGCCGTGCTCGGCGAGCGCACCCAGACGTTCTTCGACTCCTTCCGCCGGCTGCCCACGGGCGACGCCGAGGGGCAGTCCGTACAGGCCGGGCAGGACTCCGAGAACCCGTCCCGCGTACGGATCTCCTCGGTGCTCGGCAGCGTCAGCCAGCCGGTCATCGACCGCACGGGCGGCGCGCGCAGCCCCTTCGAGGGCGCGTACGTCACCGGCTGGTACCCGGAGGCGAACGACGCCCGCTGGGCGCCGATGCGCAAGGTCATCCAGGAGCACGCGTTCGCCGACAACCGCGTGGACCCGGCCGACGCGGGCGTCCAGACGACCTGGATCGCCTACACCGTCCTGAAGCAGGTGATCGAGTCGCTCGACAGCGAATCGATCACGGCGAGCGCCGTCTCGCGCGCCCTCGACCTGGGGGTACGGATCGACACCGGCGGCCTCACGCCCGAACTGCGCTGGCACTACGAGGACATGCTCGGCGCCCCCGGCTTCCCGCGGATCGTCAACGGCGAGGTGACGTTCCAAGTGGTCCGCCAGGGGCGGCTCGTGGCGCAGAAGCCCGGTTTCGTCGATGTCGGCGAAACCGTGCTCAGCGCGCCGTAGACCCGCGGTCCCGGCTCAGAGCTGGGTGGGGGTCCGCTGCGGCAGTCCGTACTTCTGGGCGGTCGGGTTCCACAACCCGGCCGCCTGGCGCTTGGCGGTGGTGGCCTCGCCGCTCTTCTTGGTCGCCTCGACCGTCTGGTTGGTGCTCCGGGCCTTGCCGCCCTTGCACGCCTTCTTGGCCTTCATCTGGACGGCCCAGGCGGCGTAGTGGTCGTCGGCGGACGCCGACGCCTGCCACGCCTTGGTGAGGGCGGCGGTCAGCGCCGCGTTGTTCGGCAGCTTGTCGACGGACACGCCCTGCAGCCGGGTCACCAGCTCGCGGCGCTGGGCGGCGGCCCCGCGCAGGTCGGTGGCGGCCTGGTCGAGGTTCTTGCACTGCTTGATGGCCTCGACCGAACGGATCACCGCGTCACGGCTGTTGTTGCTGTCCGCGAGCAGCTTGTCGAGCGCCTTCGCCTGAGGTTCGGCGGGGTCGACCGCCTTCTCGGTCGGGCCGGTGGACGGGGCGCTCGAACTGGCGGCCACGGTCTGGCCGGGGTCCTTGTCCTTGTCCTCGTCGCCACCGCTGAGCAGCGCCCCGGCGCCGAGACCGACGATCGCGCAGCCGACGACGACGGCGGCGATGAGGGCGACGGGCGACTTCCGGCGCGGTGCGGGCTCGTCGCCGTCGTCGTAGTAGGCCTCCTGGAAGCCGTACTGCTGCGGGGGCGGGGGCGGCTGGGGTGCCTGGGGCGGGGGAGCGTACTGAGGCTGGTGGTGGTGCGGCTGATGCGGCTGGGGAGGCTGGGGCAGGTGCCGCGTCGAGTCGTCGCGGAAGAGGTTGTCGAACTCGGCCGGCGGCTGCCGCTCACCGGGCGTCTGCGACGGTACGGGAGCGATGTACTGGGTCGCGTCGGAGGCGCCCGCCGGCTGAGCGGGCGCGCCCGGCTGCCGGCCCAGCGGCCCGGTGCCGAGGAACTGCGTGTCCGACCCGCCGCCCTGGGGCGCGACCGGCGGGATGTGCTGGGTGGCCTGCATGTCGGCGGCGGAAGCGACCGGCGGGTAGCCGTAACCGCCCTGCGGCGGAAGAGGGGCCGGCAGGGGATGCGCCCCCGGTATCCGCCCGGGAGCCCCGGGCATCGCCCCCGGCGCGGCACCCGGCCCGTTCCCGGGGTGGTGCCCCTGCGCCTGCCCGGGGTGCCCCTGCGCGTTCCCCGGCATCGGCCCCGGAGCCTGGCCCTGGCCGGGGAACTGCCCCTGGCCCTGGCCCTGGCCGGGGAACTGCCCCTGGCCCTGGCCCTGGCCGGGGAACTGACCCTGTCCCTGCCCGGGGAACTGGCCCGGCATCGGACCCGGTCCGCCCGACGCCGACGGAACCGGCGCGATGTACTGCGTCGCCTGCATGTCCGCGGACCCGCCCGGCACGGCCTCCGGCGGCAGCGGCTGCGCCGGCGGCAGGGGCTGCGCGGCGCCCGGCTGTCCGCCGCCGGGGCCCCAGGCGCCGCCCCACGGCCGGCCGCCGGCCGGGCCGCCCTCCGCGCTGCCTTCGGCGGGCAGCACGACACCCTCGTGCGTGGGCCGTACCGCCGGCGGATACTGCGGCTCCGGACCCTGTCCGCTTTGCGTCACCGGGACTCCTACTGATGGACCTACGGAATCGTCGGCTCACGCTACCGGGTACGTCCAGCGCTCCGCACACACGTGTGAGACCCGCGACCACGGCGGCCGCCCGCCCGCGTCACGCCGCGAGCGTCTCCAGACGCGCCCCGAACTCCCGTACCGCCGCCTCCCGCGCGAAGGGCAGCAGGCGCTCCTTGAGATCGTCCAGGTACTCCGCCCCCCGCGAGGACCGCAGCGTGGTCAGGAGCTCCACGGCGCGCGTGCCCGTGTGGCAGGCCTGCTCCACCTCCCGCCGCTGGATCTGCGCCGACGCGAGGAGCACCAGCCCGATCGCCCGGCGCCGCGCCCGCGTCTCCGGATGCCCGTTCAGCGACTCCTCCGCCGCCCGGGCCGCCTCCTCCGGCCGGCCCAGGTCGCGGTAGCAGTGGGCCAGTTCGTCCGCCAGATAGGCGTGGTCGAAGTGCGCGATCCAGTCCGGGTCCTCGCCCGACTCCGGATCCGCCTGCTCCAGGGCGCGTACGGCACGCCCCGCCACCACCTCGAAGGCGCGGGCGTCCCCGAGCAGCGCGTGCCCCCGGGCCTCCGCCGCGTAGAACATCGCCTCCGCCCTCGGCGTCACCCGCCCCCGCGCCCCCTCCTGCGCCGCCCGCGCCAACTGGGCGATCTCGCGCGGGTTTCCGAGCTGCGCCGCCAGATGACTCATCGAGGCCGCGAGCACATAGCCGCCGTAACCCCGGTCGCCCGCCGCCTGCGCGAGCCGCAGCGCCTGGATGTAGTACCGCTGGGCGAGACCCGGTTGACCGGTGTCCACCGCCATGTACCCGGCCAGCTCCGTGAGCCGCGCGACCGCCGCGAACAGCTGCCGCCCCACCGCCTCCCGGTACGACCCCGAGAGCAGCCCCGACACCACGCTGTTGAGGTAGTGCACCACCACCGGCCGTACGTGCCCGCTGCCGAACCGCCGGTCGAGGTCGACCAGCGCCGCCGTCATCGCCCGGACCGCCTCCACGTCCGCGGTCCCGACCCGGGCCCCGGCCGACCGGGCCACCTGCGCGTCCGCGCCGGTGATCAGCCAGTCCCGGCTCGGCTCGACCAGCGCGGAGGCCGCGACCGTCGACCCCGACAGGAAGTCCCGGCGACCCACGTCGCTGCGCCACAGCTCGCAGACCTGCTCGATCGCGCCCAGCACGGTCGGCGAGAACTGCAGCCCGACACCGGACGCGAGGTTCCTGCCGTTCGCCATGCCGATCTCGTCGATCGTCACCGTGCGCCCCAGCTTGCGGCCCAGCGCTTCGGCGATGACGCCCGGTGCCCGGCCGCGCGGCTGCTGCCCGCGCAGCCAGCGCGCCACCGACGTCTTGTCGTACCGCAGGTCGAGGCCGCGTTCGGCCCCGACCATGTTCACTCTGCGAGCGAGGCCGGCGTTGGAACACCCGGCTTCCTGAATCAGTGCCTGCAGCCGTTCGTTCGGCTGACGGGCAACGAGTGGCCTGGCTGCCATGACTACCCCCTGAGGCCGGTGAGTGAGCGAGAGAACTGATCACTGCCCGGCGGATATCTGGTCAATGCCGATGTGAACACGCGAAACCGGACGCATCACCTACAGCGTCGCGGTCGACCCCCCGTCCCTGGCTCCGACTCCCTGGCTACCCCGCCACAGCTCCCCGGCCCCCCGCGCGCCCCCGCCCGTGCACCCATGCGCCCCGCATGCAGGATCGATGCTCCACACCGCTCTTCGCGCGCGCCCGTAACCCCCGGTGACGGCGGGAGTTGAGTTCAGCGTGGAAGAGACCATCGGAGTCACGGAAGCCGCACACATCCCCAAGCAGCGAGGCGAGCAGCTGCTGGACTGCGCCGTGCGGTATGCGGAAGAGCGGCACTGGGACGTGTTCCCCGGGACCTGGCTGGAAGCGGTGGAGGGCAGGGAACGCTGCTCCTGCGGCGTCGAGAGCTGCGCCACCCCCGGTGCCCACCCGGCGCGGCCCGACTGGTCGACCCAGGCGACCGGCAGCGCCGTGGGGGCGCGGCGGATGTGGTCGAAGCAGCCGAAGGCGTCGATCCTGCTGCCGACCGGCCGTACCTTCGACGCGATCGACGTGCCCGAGTCGGCCGGTTTCCTGGCGCTGGCCCGGATGGAGCGCATGGACCTCACGCTCGGCCCGGTGACCTGCGCCCCGGACCGCCGGATGTTCTTCTTCGTCCTGCCGGGCGCCGCGACCAAGGTGCCCGACCTGGTCCGCAAGCTGGGCTGGGCCCCGACCTCGATCGACCTGGTCACCCGCGGCGAGGGGCACTTCGTGGCGGCGCCGCCCACCCGGGTCGGCGGGCACGGGGCCGTGCAGTGGGCGCGGCGGCCCACTCCGGCCAACCGCTGGCTGCCCGACGCGGAGGAGCTGATCAGTCCGCTCGCGTACGCGTGTGGCCGGGAAGCGGCGGCGGCGCGAGCCCGGCGTCCGTGACGGGGCGGCCCCCAGGGTCGCCACCGTAAGGTTGTTCCCCTACACACGGGGACAACCGAAGGGTTGAAGGGATATGCCTGACCAGGCATTTGACGGAGTGTTCGAACAGGCGGGCAGCGCACCGGACGGTGGTGCGACGCCCGCCGTTCGCGTCGAGGGGCTGTGGAAGCGTTTCGGCCAGCAGATCGCGGTGAGCGGTATCGACCTCGTTCTGCCCGCCGGGAAGTTCATCGGTCTCGTCGGGCCGAACGGCGCCGGCAAGACCACCACGCTCTCCATGATCACCGGCCTGCTCCGGCCCGACCAGGGACGCGTCCTGGTCGCCGGGCACGACGTCTGGGCCGACCCCGAGTCGGTGGCCGAGGTCAAGGCCCGGATCGGCATCCTGCCGGAGGGCCTGCGGCTCTTCGAGCGGCTCTCGGGACGCGAACTCCTGGCGTACAGCGGGCGGCTGCGGGGGCTGCCCGGTGCGGAGGTCGACAAGCGGGCCACGCAGCTGCTCGACGTACTGGACCTGGCGGGCGCGCAGCACAAGCTGGTCGTGGACTACTCCACCGGTATGCGCAAGAAGATCGGGCTCGCGGCGGCGCTGCTGCACAACCCCGAAGTGCTCTTCCTCGACGAGCCGTTCGAAGGCGTCGACCCGGTGTCCGCACAGACCATCCGGGGTGTCCTGGAGCGGTACACCGCCTCCGGAGCGACCGTCGTCTTCTCCAGCCATGTGATGGAGCTGGTGGAGTCGCTGTGCGACTGGGTCGCGGTGATGGCCGCCGGCCAGATCCGCGCGCAGGGCCCGCTCGCGGCCGTACGGGGTGAGGCACCGTCGCTGCAGGCCGCGTTCCTGGAGCTGGTCGGGGCGAACGGGCGGGACACCGGGGACTCGCTGGACTGGCTGGGCGGTTCGGCCCGATGACCACTGTCGCTCCGGCTTCCCCCGCCTCCCCTGCGTCCTCCGCCGCTCCGTCGCTCACCTCCGTCTTCGTGCGGCTCAAGCTGGTGCTGCTGCGCAACGGGCTGCGGCAGTCCGCCGGGCGGACCGCCGCCTACGTCACCTCGATCGTCGTCTCCGCCGTCGTCGCGGCGGCGATACTCCTCTCCTTCGTGCTGCTGCGGGGCAGCGCGAACGCCGATGTGGTCGCCGTGCTGCTGACCGGGGTGCTGGCCCTCGCCTGGGCGGTGATGCCGCTGTTCGTGTCGAACGGGGACGAGACGCTCGATCCCTCCCGGCTGGTGATGCTGCCGCTGCGGCCCCGGCCGCTGGTACGGGCGCTGCTCGTCGCCTCCCTGGTCGGCATCGGCCCCGCGTTCACGCTGTGCATCGCCGTGGGCGCGGCCCTCGCCCTGGCGCGGGGCGCGGCGGGCGTCGTGGCAGCGGTGGTGGCGGTGCCGCTGACCGTCCTGGTCTGCGTGGCGCTCTCACGGGCCGTCGCGGCCGCCAACGTACGGCTGCTGACCTCGCGCAAGGGCCGTGACCTGGCGGTGCTGAGCGGTCTGGTGATCGCGGTCGGCATCCAGTTCGTCAACTTCGGCGCACAGCGGCTCGGCCGGGCCGGCGGTCTCTCGTCGCTCGAACCGGCGGCCGCCGTCGTGGGCTGGCTGCCGCCGGCCTCGGCGGTCGCGGCCGTCGACTCCGCGAGCGAGGGCGACTACGCCATGGCCGCGGGCCGACTGCTCCTGACGGTGCTCGTCCTGGCGGGGCTCGTCGCCTGGTGGCAGCGGAGCCTGGTCAGGCTGATGACCGCGCCGGACGGCTCGACGATCGGCGCGGCGGGCGGGTCCGCCGCGAGCGAGAGGGCCGGGAAGGGGCGGCTGGCCCGGCTGCTGCCGGGCGGGCGCACGGGCACGGTGATGGAGCGCAGCCTGCGCTACGTCTGGCGTGACCCGAAGACGAAGGCGGCCTGGGTGACCTCGCTCGCGATCGGGGCGATCGTGCCGCTGTTCAACGCCCTCCAAGGCACGGGCTCGGTCTACTTCGCGTGCTTCGCCTCCGGCATGCTCGGCATCCAGATGTACAACCAGTTCGGGCAGGACACCTCGGCGTTCTGGATGGTCGCCCAGACGATCTCGACGAAGGAGGACGCCTACGCCGAACTGCGGGCGCGGGCGCTCGCGCTGCTCGTGATCACGGTCCCGTTCACGGCTCTGGTGACGGTGGCGACGGCGGCGGTCCTCGGCGACTGGGCCTCGCTGCCGGAGGCGCTGGGCGTGGCCTTCGCCCTGCTGGGCGCGATGATGGCCACCGGGGCGGTGACGTCGGCGACCTTCCCGTACTCGATCCCTCAGGACGGCGCCTTCAAGAACGTGGCGCCGGGGCAGGGCGGTCTCGCCTGGATCTCGATCTTCGGCGGAATGATCGCGGGCGCTCTGCTGTGCGCTCCGGTGATCGGGGCGGCGATCTACCTCCACCTCGCGGACGAGGAGTCCCTGCTCTGGCTTCTGCTCCCGGGCGGGGCGCTGTACGGCGCCCTGATCGTCTGGGGCGGCCTGAAGCTGGCGGCGCCCCGGACGGCGGCGCGGCTGCCGGAGATCCTGACGGCGGTCAGCAAGGGCTGAGCCGGGTGGGCTGGTTCGGCTGGTTCGGCTGGTTCGGCTGGTTCGGCTCGTGAGCCGGGCAGCCGGGCAGCCGGGCAGCCGGACCAGCCGGGTGAGCCGGTGGGGACCGCCGCCTCTCACGAAGCGGCGGTCCGTCGAGACCGTGCGAGGTTACGACGCGTCGTTCACCCAGAGCTGCCACTTGCCGCTGCTGGTCTGCTTGCAGTCCCACTGGGAGTACGGGACGTTGACGCCGTCGTTGTAGCACGCCCGGTGGGTGCTGTAGGTGCCGTAGTAGACCCACGTGTTGGCGATCGCGCGACGGCCGTCGTGCCGGTTCCGGAGGGCGCGGGTGCCGCCTGCGCGGTGGCGACGGTACCGCCGGTCAGCAGGGCGGCCCCCATCGCGGCACTGGCGAGCACGAGTCGAGTACGCATGATTCCCCTTCAGGTCGAAGCGTTGCTCTCGGCTCGACCGATCCTGGGTCAGGAGGGGGCGGAGGGGAACGGCGATCGGGTGTCCCGGACGTCCGGGACGAGCCCGGGACACGTCCAGGACGGGCCAGGACGGGCCCGGAACGAAGCACGACCCGTGGGATCGAGCCGTCGCCCGTTCTCCGCGGGCATCGTTATTGGCGGGGATCGCCGTAGTCCACCCCCGGTGTCGGCCGTGAGGATCAATCCCATGGAGACTCAAGGGAGTTGGGTGCCGGGCGAAGCCGATGACCTACCCGCGTTCATGGAGTTGCCGCGTCGGCTGAAGAGGGAGTCGGGGCTCTCGTACCGGCAACTGGAGGAGAGCGCGGCGATCGTGGGGGACGTCCTGCCGCGCAGCACCGCCTCCGGCATGCTGAGCCGGGACGTCGTCCCCCGGCCCGATCAACTCGCCGCCTTCGTCACGGCCTGCGGGGAGGGCGAGCGGGTGGCGGAGTGGCTGGAGGCGCGGGGCAGAATCGCCGGCCGGCAGCCGGCCGGCGCCTGGACGGACCCGGGGCCCGACTCCGGGCCGGACGCGGCGGCCCGCCCCGGGACCGACGCGACGGCCCGGGAGCGGTCGCGGGGCACGGCCGCCCCGAAGCCAGACCCGGAGCCAAACCCGGAGCCAAACCCGGCACCGGCCCCTGAACCGGCCCGGGAAAGCCCGCTCTTCGGACCGCCGCGCCGAAGCGCGGTGCTCGCCGTGACGGTGGCGGCTCCCCTGCTGGCCGCCGTCGGCGTCTGGATGCTGGCGACCGCCGGCGAACCGGAGGGCACCCGGGGACCCGGGGCGGCGACCACCTCCTCCGCCGTGGTGCCGGAACCACCGACCGGCTGGATCCGCATCCGGCCGGCCACCGCTCCCGATCTGTGCGTGACCGACGGCAGGGTCCGGGACCGCCGCTACACCCCGCTGGTGGCGGTACAGCGGCCGTGCACCGACGTGGCGCCGCAGGGCACCCGGCTGGAGCCGATGGGCGGGGACACGTACCGGATCCAGTGGCACCACCCCGACTACGGCAAGGGCTGCCTCAAGGCCCTCGCCGAGGGCGAGGGCGCACAGCTGCTGGAGCCGTACGACGACTGCGCGCAGGGCAGCCGGTTCCACCTGGAGCCGTCCGGTTCGTACACGGCCGGCAGGTACGTCCTGCGCGCGGACGGCCAGGGATGCGTGGGCATCAAGGGCTCGGACACGTCCGAAGGCGCGGAAGCCGTGATGGAACGATGCGTCGGCAAGGGCGGTCAGGTGTTCGTCATCGAGCCCGCTCCCTGACCGCGACACGCCGTCGGGAGCGGAGTCTTCCGGTCGACCAGACGTCGCCGTGACTACTCCAAGACAGAACCATTTTCACGAACCCGCAGGTCAGGCGGTTGTTTCAGGTTGAACCGCCGACGGCTCACCTCGTGCCGGGCACAGTTCAGGGAGGGTGCACATACGCCCCGAACTGCCCGAACGACCGATCGGTCAGTGGTTTATACGTGTATGCGGCCGGAAACCGGCGACGGATGTGCGATCACGGTGCGCGCCGACAAAACTCCATTCCGCAATCGCACCTCCATCCGAAAAGGAGTCATTCGTGCGTTACCTCCGCAAGACCCTCGGCGCCATCGCCGTCGCCACCGGCCTCGCCTGCGTCGGCACGGCCACCTCGGGCATCGCGTACGCCGGGGCCGCGCAGCCGGCCTCCCTCTACCCGCCGTCGGCCCTCGTGCTCACGCTCGGCAAGGGTGAGGCCGCCGCGACGGCCACCGTCCAGCGAGCGGTGACCCTCGACTGCGCCCCCGTCCCCGGAGGCAGCCACCCGTCCCCCGCCGCCGCCTGCGAGGAACTGACCGCGGCCAACGGCGACCTGGGCCGGCTGACGGCCTTACCGGGCAACCGCCCCTGCACCCGCGAGTGGGACCCGGTCACGGTCACCGGACACGGCGTGTGGCAGGGCAAGCGCGTCAGCTGGTCGGCCACGTACGCCAACACGTGCGAGATGCGCACGCGGGTGGCCGAGAGCGCCGTCCTCTCGTTCTGAGCCTCCCTCCGTGCGGCGGGACCACACTCCCGGCGCGTCGGCACCAGGCCCCCACCCTCGGGTGGGGGCCTGCGCGCTGCGCGGACGTTGGACCGGAGCACACGGGTGTTGGCCCTGGGCGCACGGGTGTTGGCCCTGGGCGCACGGGTGTTGGCCCTGGGCGGCTTGAACGGGCCGGTTCTTCGATACGCTCTCGCTCGACTCCGGGGCGTCGGCAGGGTGTCGGCAGCGCCCGGATCGCCGCTAGCGGGGGGAAGATTCCAGATGAGCAATATGCCTTCGGCCGACCTTTTCCAGCCTCTCCAGGAGGACGACCCGGCCGTTGTGGGCGGTTACCGCCTCGTGGCCGTGCTCGGCACCGGCGGCATGGGCAAGGTGTACCTCTCGTACACGCCGGGCGGCCGGCCCATCGCCATCAAGGTGATCCGTCCCGAGTTCAGCGGCGACCCCGAATTCCGGCGGCGCTTCCAGCAGGAGGTGCGGGCCGCGGAGCGGGTACAGGGCCTGTACACGGCGCCCGTCATCGACTCGGACACCGACGGCTCGCAGCCCTGGCTGGCCACGGCCTACGTGCCGGGTCCGTCCCTCGCGCTCGCCGTGGCCCAGCACGGCGGACTGCCGCTGCGGAGCGTGCTGCTGCTGACCGTCGGTGTCGCGGAGGCCCTCCACGTCATCCACGGCGCCGGCATCGTCCACCGCGACCTGAAGCCCGCCAACGTCCTGCTGGCCTCCGACGGCCCTCGCGTGATCGACTTCGGCATCGCCCGCGCGGCCGACACCACCTCCCTGACCAGCACCGGCGTCAGCGTCGGCACGCCCGCGTTCATGGCGCCCGAACAGGCGTCGGCCGGTACGGTCACGGCGGCCACGGACATCTTCGCCCTCGGTCAGATCGCGGCCTACGCGGCGATCGGCGCCCCCGCCTTCGGTGACGGCCCCTCACACGCCGTGCTCTACCGCATCGTGCACGAGGACCCCGACCTCAGCAGGCTCCCCGAGGAGCTGCGGCCGCTCGTGACGCGGTGCCTCGGCCGGGACCCGGCCGATCGCCCGGCCCTGAGCGAGGTCATCGAGTTGTGCAACGCCGTCTCGCCCGTCCCGCTGCGCCAGGGCGAGAACTGGCTGCCCCAGGCGATCGCCGGTTCGATCACCGAGCGGCTGGTCCTGCCCGAGCCGGCGAAGACCCCGCCGCCGACGGCGCCCGTCACGCAGCCGTCGGCCCCGACACCGCCGCCGACCGCGACGCCGACCGAGCGCTCCCCGCAGGCTCCGACGCCCCCGGGGGCCGCCCACCCGTACGCGCCCACCAGTGCCGGTGTGTCCCACGCGCCGACGCAGGCCGCTCCGGGAGTCCCCGGCGGGATGCCGCCCGGCGGGTACCCGGGCGCCCCCGGCATGATGCCGCCCCGAGCCCCCGGCGCTCCCGGCGCTCCCGGCTCGATGCCTCCCGGTTACCGCACCCCGGCACCCGGCTACATGCCGCCGGGCTACAACACGCCGCCCCCGTTCCACCCCGGCGGCTTCGCGCCCGCCCCGCCGAAGCCCAAGCGGACGGGGCTGATCGTCGCCGGTGCCATCGCGGCGGGGGTGGTCGGCCTCGGGATCATCGGAGCGCTGCTGCCCGACGACCCCAAGGGCAGGAATTCCGCGTCGTCCAGCGGCAGTACGAGCGCGGGCGCTTCGAGCGGTTCCACCGGCTCCTCGGACAAGGCACAGCCGAGGACCGACCCGAAACCGGTCTCGTACAAGAACATCGACGTGACCGGGAACTACTTCCTCATGCTCGCCGACAACCCGCCGCGCCCGGCCGAGGACACCGAGAGCGGCGTCGCCTACGGCCACGGGGACCTGTACTACTACCACGACTCCATGTTCGGGGACGACAAGTTCGGCACGGCCAACGGGAAGCTGGTCCTGCTGAACAACACGCAGAAGGGCTCCTTGGAGACCTGCCGCAACGAGACGCGCTTCACCGAGAAGATCGGCCTCGACCAGCTGACGAACGGCTCGCAGGTCTGCGTCCTCAGCGACGCGGGCCACATCGCCGTCGCGACCTACCGTGGCAAGTCCGGCGCGAAGGACCCGAGCAAGTACATCACCGTCGACCTCACGATCTGGCGCAACGCCGAGGATCCGAAGGAGAGCTAGCGTTGACCCCCCTCGCGGGCGGGCAGCGCGAGATCCCCCGGGTCATCGACCAGTTGCTTCATCGCGGCCGGGCACGGTTCGGCACCGAGCAGAACCTGCACCTCACCGATGCGGGCGAGGCTGCCAGAGGCCGGCTGCGGGGGCTGGTCACGGAGCTACGCGCGGAGGTCCACAAGTGGTCGACGACCCGGTGCGTGGCCCGCCGGGCCAGGACGCCGTGCTGACGATGCCCTCGCCGAGACCTGCCGGCACCGACCGCACACCCGTCGTCGCTCACCGAAGCCGACCGTCGCGAGTTCTGCGTTTGACGACAGCCCGGCACGGGGCTGCACTGGATTCATGGACGTTGCGGCGACTCCGTCTTAGGGAGAGCAGCGATGACGACCATGGAAAGTTTCGACCTTCTACAGCCGTACAAGATCGCCGAGGAGACATTCGTCATCCCCTGGGCCCTCGAGGCCCCACCGGTCGGCCACTTCCCGATGAATTCGATGGTGATCCGGGGAGCCGAACCGGTCCTCGTGGACACCGGGGCGCCCGCCGTGCGCTCCCAGTGGCTGGAGGCGGCCTGGTCCGTCGTGGATCCCCTGGACGTACGGTGGATCTTCCTCACCCACGACGACCGCGACCACGCCGGCAACCTCCTGGCGGCCCTCGCCGCGTGCCCGAACGCGACCCTGCTGACGACATGGTTCTCCATCGGCCGCATGGCCGAGGAGTGGGAGACCCCCGTCAACCGGTGCCGCTTCATGACCGACGGCGACACGATCGACGCGGGCGACCGCACCCTGGTCGCCAAACGACCACCCCTGTACGACAACCCCACGACCCGCGCCCTCTTCGACCCGAAGACCGAGGTCCTGTGGGCCGTCGACACCTTCGCCACGAACGTGCCGACCCCCATGCCCGAGGTGGCGGCGCTGTCGGCGGACGAATTCCGTGACGGCCAGCTTTTCGGCGGACGCCTGGTCTCCCCCTGGGTCGCCCTGCTGGACGCCCAGAAGTTCGGGACGGTCGTCACCGACTTCCAGCATCTGAACGCCGAGGTCATCGCCGGCTGCCACTGCCCGGTCCTGCGCGGCCCCCAGATCCCCGAGGCCTACGACCTCCTCCGCCGGCTCCCCGAAATCCCACCGTGGGCAGAGTTCACCCAGTCCGACCTGGACCAGTGGATGGCGGTTGCCGAGAGCTCGGTTCCGCCGGAGCAGCCGCGGCCGTCGGGGACGTGAGCGGCGCCGCCGCGCGGCGTCGGGATGTGCTGCACTCCGGGCACCAGAGCGAGTGCTGGTGTACGGCTCTGTAGCCGCAGCTCATGTTCCGTGACGGTTGGCCGCTGCTCGGACGACGAGCCGCGCTAAAGCCGTTGCGGGCCCGGACGCCCACGAACGACCATGGCGCGCATGAGCGACCACCCCACGCGATGGACCCAGGCCACCGTCTACCCCGATATGTGGGCCGACCCGGACGACGACCCCCGTAACAGAGAGGGAAACAGTCCGGACGGCGAGCTCGCGACGCTGCTGGACTTCCTGACGGACTACCGCACGACCCTGCTGATGAAGTGCGAGGGCCTGGACGCGGAGCAACTGGCCCGCCGCTCGGTCCCGCCGTCGACGATGTCGCTGCTCGGTCTGATTCGGCACCTCGCCGAGGTGGAACGGGACTGGCGCAACTGGATCAGCGACGGCGATCCGCTGCCGACGCTGTACGGCGAGGACGACGGGGACTTCGACGGAGCCGTCGCCGAACAGTCCGTGGTCGACGAGGCGTACTCCGCGCTGGCGCGCGAGCAGGCCGAGGTCGACGCCGTGCTGGCCGAGCACCCGGACCTCGGCGAGCGACTGGGGAAGGAGCAGGTCGCGGTCCGGGAGCTGATGGTGCACCGGATCGAGGAGTACGCCCGTCACTGCGGGCACGCCGACCTGCTGCGCGAGTGCGTCGACGGACGGGTCGGCCAGTGACGAGGGCCCAGGGGTAGCCCTCACAGCCCGGCCACGAGGGCGCGCCAGGAGGGCCGGGCGGTACCCGGCTGGGGCTCGGGTGTCCGGGGCCGCGCGGATTCGGTACGGCAACGGCGGCAGCGGGTCTCGCCCGCGACCGGGCGGAACACGTGGTCGTCACCGGGCCCGTCGCAGATGACCAGCGCTCCCGGGGCGGGAGCTTCGGCCGTGGCCTCCGGGGCGGCTTGCGTGGGCGGTGGCACCGCCGCGGGGAGCTTCACGGTCAGGCGGTGGCGCAGGAAGCCCACCGCCGAGCGGACGCCCTCGCGCGGCAGGGCATGCGTCAGGGCGTGCCGCAGGTCGGCCGCGGAGACCCCGCGCCGGAGCCACTCCGCCGCCGCCTCGGTGAGTCCGCGCGCCTCGCGGGCCCCGAGGAGACCCTGGACGACGACGAGATAGAGACGGGTGTCGCGGCACGGCTGAAGCGGCAGCAGGTGTACTTCCGGAAGCCCGCACCGCTGGTCACCTTCGTCCTTGAGAAGGCCGCGTTCACCAGGCCCATCGGCGGGCCGGACGTCCTGCGGAAGAACCTTCTGTACGTGCGCGAGTGCGCCGACCTGCGCAACGTCACCATCCAGGTGATGCCGGAGAACAGGACGACCCATGCCGGGCTCGACGGGTCCTTCACCTTGTTGGAGACCGAGGAGCGCCGCAGCCAAATCGTCTATGTCGAGGGCCAGGGCGGCAGGTACTTTCTGAGCGAACAACCGGATGTGGGGGACGTCTTCGCCCGCTACAGCACGCTGCGGGCGCAGGCCCTCACCCCGGAAGACTCAGCGGAACTCATCGAACAGGTGGCACGAGAGCTATGAGCACCGACCTCAACTGGTTCAAGAGCAGCTACAGCGGCCCCCAGGGCGGCGACTGCGTCGAGGTCGCCGTCGCCGTCACGAGTGTCGCGTCGGACCGCCCCCACACCGTCCACGTCCGCGACTCCAAGGACACCACCCGGCCCCCCTTCGCCGTCTCCCCCACCGCCTGGTCCGCGTTCGTCGCGGCGATGTGAGCTCCCCGAGGCAGGTCAGGAGGCCGGGCCCGTAGGCTCGGCCTTTCCTGCCCTCCTTGAGGAGTCGTCACTTGATCAAGCTCGCCTCGACCTTCAATCCGGTGCTGCTGTCCGGAACCAGCCTGGCGTACACGGGCAGCTTCGCGCAGTCCCTGTTCTGGGAATCCGTGGACCAGCTCTGGTACGTGTGCCAGAGAAGACCCACGACGGGCGGCGACATGGACCGGATCCTGATCTCGCGGCTCACGGCCGACGGGGTCCTGGTGGACAGCATGACGATCGGCCGCGCGGGGCACGGTGCGAACATCGGCGTCGAGCGGACCGACGGGAAGATATTCCTGTGGACCGACGCCATGCCGTTCGAGAACTGGGCCAGGTCCGTCGCCCGGATCCCCTACACGCCCGGCGGCACCGCCGATGCGAGCGACCCGGCGACCGTCGCCATCCACCACCCCCGGACGGACGTCTACCGGGTGTCGGCGACGATCGACCCGATCCGGCGCCACCTGATCTACCGCTGGCAGTCGAACAACAGCTCCGCTCCCGGCGCCGTCGGCGGCTTCGACCGTTACGCTCTGGACGCCGCCGCGCAAGGCACCTTCACCCGGCTGGAGTCGGTGGCGTACAGCGCCACGAACCAGAGCCTCCAGGGGTACGCGAGCCTCGGCGAGCACCTCTACCAGCTCCACGGCTCGTTCGACGCCGACAACATGCGGCTGACGTGCACGCACTGGACCACCGGCAAGATCCTCCAGTCGGAGCCCCTCAGCACCTTCGGCTCCCTGCCCAGGCGGGAGCCCGAGGGCCTGTGCGTCTTCGAGAGCAGCCCTGGGGACGCCCACCCCACTCTCGCCTTCGGGGTGGCCAACGAGCTCACCGACGGCACCACGCGGCTCAACGTCGCCCGCCTCCCGCACCCGGGGACGAACCCGTGGGTCGACGTCCCCTACGACACCGCCGTCTACACGCCGAACAGCGCCAACTACGTCCCGCAGTTCCGGTTGGCCGGCGACCAGGTCCATCTGCACTTCTCGATGTCCAGGAACGACGGGAATCCGTGGGCCAACGGTGAGGCGCTGTTCCAGCTTCCGCTGCGGGCACGGCCGAACCGGACCCAGCGGCTCCTCGGCGTGGTGGGCGGCGGCGGCGTCGACGCCGACACCATGGCCGTCCGCTTCGAGGTGACGACGGACGGCCATGTCCTCGTGTACGACGAGCGTCCGCTGACCAGTTGGATCGGCGCAGACGTCAGCTTCTGGCGCTGCTAGCGAACGCGCGGCTCCAGTACCCGGGTGAGGACGTCCGTCGCGGCGCGGCGGGCGTCCTCGTCGATGTGTCCGGGCTCGTGGAGCGCGAGCGGTCGGTGCAGGCGTGCCAGCCGGGTGCCGGCCCCCGTCGCCCGCCCCACCGCGGCGCGGGTCTTCCGGGACCAGCGGGCGTCCCGGTCGGCTCCGGGGAGGACGACGGCCGTGTAGCGGGCAGGGTCGACGTGCCCCTCGTGCAGGTCCTCCTCGGTCGCGTACGTCACGTCGTACCCCTCCTCCTCCAGCCACCGGGCCGTGCTGCAGTCGGTGTCGAAGTCCTCGGGCAGACCGATTCCGGGGTACGGGCGGTCGGGCGTCTTCGCGAAGGGCAGGACGAGGAGGAGGTCGGAGCGGCGGGCGGGTTCGCGGACGACGAAGGGCGTGAAGGCACGGTGGCCGTCGGCGGAGGTGAAGACCGCCATGAAGACACCGCTCACCCAGTCCTGAGGCACGGTCGGCTTCCAGGCCGCCTTCCCGCCGGTCCTCGGGCCGACGGCCAGGTCACCACTGGTGAGCAGGTGCCGAGCCTGGACGCCGGCGTAGTGCCCGGTGCGGTAGACCGCCACGGTGCAGCTCTGCGCGACGCTGGACGCGATGTGGAAGCCGATGAGTTCTCCGTGGCCGACGGAGTTCCTCGACGCGTAACCCTGGATCTGGGGCCGGGCGAGGTCCACCCCGCAGGTGTCGTCGCAGCCGACGGCCCAGCGTCCTGAGCCGGGCGCGCCGTTCTCCCGCACCACGGGGTTGTCGCCGGTCCGGGGCGCCGGGAAGTCCGTGTGCGCGGCGGCCGTCCCGGCCCACCACTGGGTGCCTGCGACGGCGACGGCCCCGACTCCGGCACTGCGCAGAACCGTTCTACGGGAGAGCTCCGACACAGACCGACCTCCGGGACCGCTTGTCATTGGAGCGATCATCGTACGGGCGCCACGACCGTGAACGGCCGTCAGGAGGTCAGGAGGTCAGGACACCGTTCAGGAACGGCTCGATGGCCTCGCGCCAGGCTTCCGGGTGGTCGTAGTGGAGGAGGTGGCCGGCGTCCGGGATCTCGGCGTAGGCGCCGTGGGGGAGGACGCGGACCATCTCCTGGGCCTCCGCCCGGCCCAGTTCGCCGTCCAGGCCGCGGACGACGAGGGTCGGGCAGCGGACCTGGGCGAGCGACTCCCAGTGGGCGTCGTGGACCCAGGTCTCGCGGGAGGTCAGCATCTGGGCCGGGTCGAAGACCGGGTACCAGCCGTCGGGGCGTTCGGTCATCACCTCGGCGAAGAACTCGCCGCGGGCGGGGTTGGGCCGCTCGACCCAGGGATCGTCCTGGCCGAACCACGCGCGTACGTCGGCGAGCGAGGCGAAGGGAACCGGCCAGCGGCGGAACCAGTCCTGCCACTCGCGCTGGGTGGCCGCTCCGAGGGCCGAGGCCCGCATGTCGCAGATGACCAGGGCGTGGACGAGATCGGGGCGTTCGGCGGCGAGCTGCCAGGCGGTGAGGGCGCCCATGGAGTGGCCGATGAGCGTGACGGGCCCGAGGCCGAGCTGTTCGACGGCGGCGGCCGCGTCGGCGACGTACGCCTCACGCGTGAAGGGACCGGCCGGGGGCTTGTCGCTGAGGCCGTGGCCGCGCTGGTCGAGGGCGACCGTGCGGTGGCGCTCCGCGAGCCAGCGGGCGGTCGGGGCCCAGTGGGAGGCGCGTCCCATGAGGCCGTGGAGCAGTAATACCCCGGGCTCGGCGGCGTGCGGCGCCTGTGCGCGCCGCTCCCCCCGCGCCCGCTCATTCGTGAACTCCCAGGCAGCCAGGCGTACGCCGGCGGCTCCGGTGACGTCCAGACGTCGCACCATGTTCCTGGCACCCCCTCTTTCCCATCGAGCGTGTCGAGCCCCGTCAGACTATCGAACCCGTATTCGAAAATAGGGTTCTGCCGCGTAACACCCCTCGTTCGAGTGACTGACTTCAAGGGTTGACGCGCGCTGCCGGGGGGAGATCTTCAGCGGGAGGCGGACCGCTCGGGGAAATCGGTCCGAGGGGAATGACCCTGGGAGCTCGGGGCTCCGGGTCAGCACAGGGGAGGACAGGCCCCGGCGCCCATGGGCGCCGGGGCCCTCTGTCTTCTGTCGCACCGCCCCCGACGCCCGCATCGCACACCCCTCCCGGCCTCGCACGGCTGACCCCAGCGTGGCACGGCGCGGGTCCGGCCGTGGTGATTCCGACGTAAATCGGGCCGACGGGTTCCGGGGGGTGGTGGGGATGACGGCGACGGCTCCGTCGGGCGGCCGCTCGGTGGGCGCTCCCGGGGCGTGCGTGGGTGCTGTGCGGCGGTGCCCGGTGGTGGCGGGGGTCCTTCAGCGCTTGGCGACGAAGACGTGCGCCGCGACGTCCGCGTCCAGCTCGGCCGCCTCACCGCTGCTGCCGACCAGGACACCGCCCGCCGACTCCGTCACGCTCACCACGGAGCCGGGCTGCACCCCCGCCCGCCGCAGTGTGTACATCAGCTGGGCGTCCGTCTGGATCGGCTCGCCGATCCGGCGGACGATCACCGTCTTGCCCTCCTGGCCCGCGTCCAGGTCGGCCAGCGAGACCATGGAGTCGTCCAGGAAGGACTCCGCCTCGGCCTTCTCGCCCAGCTCCTCCAGACCCGGGATCGGGTTGCCGTACGGCGACTCCGTCGGGTGGCGCAGCAGCTCCAGGACGCGCCGCTCCACCGCCTCGCTCATGACGTGCTCCCAGCGGCACGCCTCCGCGTGGACCTGCTCCCACTCCAGGCCGATCACGTCGACGAGCAGACACTCGGCCAGGCGGTGCTTGCGCATGACGCGGGTGGCCAGACGGCGACCCTCGTCCGTGAGCTCCAGATGGCGGTCGCTCGCCACGGCCACCAGGCCGTCGCGCTCCATACGGGCCACCGTCTGGCTCACCGTCGGGCCGCTCTGGTCGAGCCGCTCGGCGATCCGGGCGCGCATAGGGACCACACCTTCCTCCTCAAGCTCGAGGATGGTGCGGAGATACATCTCCGTTGTGTCGATCAGTCCGGACATACGTGCCCCTCGATGAGTCGTGCGCTGGCCCTGCCCCAATTCTGACGCATCCCACCGACAACCGTGTCGTGGCGGGGAAAGGCGGTATTGACAGGGCAATGGTCCAGACCGCAACGTGATCCGCGACACGACGACAAGGAGCTTCGGGAATGGGCGACAGCGCGCGCGAGAGCAAGCTGGCCGGGCAGTTCTTCGACGCCGCGATCGGCCTGCTGCAGCGGGTCCGCGACGAGGACGCCGAGGACATCGCGGCGGCCGGCACCGCCATCGCCGAGGCCGTCGCCGCGGGCGGCCGCCTCTTCGCCTTCGGCGCCGGCCACTCCTCGCTGGCCGCCCAGGACGTCGTCTACCGGGCGGGCGGTCTGGCTCTGATGAACTTGCTCGCGGTGCCCGGGGTCGTCGGCGTCGACGTCATGCCGGCCACGCTCGGCTCGGCCCTGGAACGGGTCGACGGCCTGGCGGGCGCGGTCCTCGACTCCTCCCCCGCCAAGGCGGGCGACGTCCTGATCGTCATCTCCCTCTCCGGGCGCAACGCCCTGCCCGTCGAGATGGCGATGAACGCGCGGGCGCTCGGCCTCACGGTGATCGGCGTGACGTCGGTGGCGTACGCGACGGAGACGAAGTCCCGGCACGTCTCGGGCACGTATCTGAAGGACCACTGCGACATCGTCCTCGACTCCAAGATCGCCGTCGGCGACGCCGAACTGACCCACGAGTCCATCGAGGCGCCCTTCGCCCCGGCCTCGACGGTCGTCACGAGCGCCCTCATGCAGGCCACGATGGCCGCCGCGGCCGAGGAACTGGTCCGCCTCGGCATCGAGCCGCCGCTGCTGCGCTCGGGGAACGTGGACGGCGGGCACGAGTGGAACGGGCGCGTGATGACGGAGTACAAGGACAGGATCTTCTTCCGGCACTGAGCCCGTACGCCCCGCCTCAGGAGGCGAAGCGGACCCTGATCGTCAGGCCGCCGCCCTCCGCGTTGGGGGACGCGGTGGTCGTGGCGCCGTGGGCGCGGGCGACGGACTCGACGATCGACAGGCCCAGGCCGACGCCCTCCCCCGGCGCGTGGGTGCGCTCGGTGAGACGGCGGAAGGGTTCGAAGAGCAGCGGGACGGTGGCCGCCGGGACCACCGGGCCGGTGTTCGCCACCTCGACACCGCCGGGCCCCGTACGGACCTCCACGCGGCCGCCCGGAACGTTGTGCCGTACCGCGTTCGCGAGCAGGTTGTGGACCAGACGGTCCAGGAGCACCGCGTCACCGGAGACCGTCAGGGGCCGGTCCCGGACCGAGACAGTCACCCCGCGCTCCGCGGCCTCGTCCGCCAGCGCCTCCACCGCCCGCCGGGCGACCTCGTGGACCGCCACGGGCCGCCGCTCCCGCAGGCCCTGATCGGAGGCGGCGAGCACCAGCAGCCCCTCGATGATCCGGTCGCTCCCGTCGGCGACCTCGATCAGCTTCGACCGGATCCGGGCGACCCGTTCCGGGCCCGGCTCCCCCGCGAGCCCGATCTCCGCCGCGGCCCGCTGCACGGCGACCGGGGTCCGCAGCTCGTGCGCCGCGTTCGCGGCGAACCGCTGCTGCGCCGTGACCAGTTGTTCCATGCGCCCGAGCATCGCGTCGAAGGTGTCCGCGAGCCGCTTCAGCTCCCCGGGCGGCCCGTCCAGGGCAATCCGCTCATGCAGGTTCTCCCCGGACAGCCGGCGGGCCGTCTCGGTGATCACGGCGACCGGGCGAAGCACGCGGCCCGCCATCCACCAGGCGAGGACGACGGAGAGGGCCGCGTACACGGCGAGGACGATCACGGAGACCGTCAGGAGCCGCTCCAGGGCGGCGCTCTCGGCCGCGTCGCTCACCTGGCGGGTGATCGCGAGCCCCCGGAACGCCCCGGGCGGGAGCGCGCCGGGACTCGCCGTCGCGGCCGGCGACCAGCTGGGGACGGGGGTGGGCGACGGCAGGTCGTCCATCCGCCTGGCGGGGACGGCGCTGGTGACCGCGAGGCTGATCGACGAGTACAGGCCCTCCTTGACCAGCAGGTACACCACTCCCGTGAGCAGTCCGCCCGCCAGGACCAGAAGGCCGCCGTACAGCGCCGTCAGCCGGGCCCGTTCGCTGTTCACGACGTTCACGACGCGATCCGGTAGCCCGCGCCCGGCACCGTCTCCACCACCGGCGGGTCGCCCAGCTTCGCGCGGAGCTTGCTGAGTGTCACCCGTACCGCGTTCGTGCGATAGCTGGTGTGCTCCTCCCACACCTGCTCGATGAGGTCCTCGCCGCTGACGACCGCACCCTCCGCCCGCAGCAGGGCCTCCAGGACAGCGAACTCCTTCCTGGACAGGTGCAGGTGCCGCCCGTCGCGGTCGGCCTGGCGGCGGGCGGTGTCGAGGACGATGCCGGCCCGTTCCAGGACGGGAGGGAGCGCGGGCCGGGCGCGCCGCCCGAGGGCGAGGACGCGGGCGAGCAGCTCGTCGTAGGCGAAGGGCTTGGTCAGATAGTCGTCGGCGCCCAGGCCCAGACCGTCGACCCGGTCCCGTACGGTTCCCGCCGCCGTCAGCATGAGGACCCGGGTCAGCAGCCGCTGTTCCACGACCCGGCGGCACACGTCGTCGCCGTGCATCCCCGGCAGGTCGCGGTCCAGGACCATGACGTCGTACTCCCCGAACTGAAGCTTCCGCAGGGCCTCCAGGCCGTCGCCGGCGACGTCCACGGCGAGCGCGTCACGGCGCAGGCCCTCGGCGATCATCTCGGCGAGAAACGCCTCGTCCTCCACCACCAGTACACGCATGGGCCCTGTGTACCGGAAGGCAGCTTTCGTCTCTGTTAACCGATGCGCTGAGAGAGACGAAACACCCGCTCCCGGCACGCTCCCGCCATGACGACTCGACGCAAGTTCGAACTGGCCGCCGCGACCGGTCTGGCCGCCCTCTCCCTCCTCCTCACCACCGCCTGCTCCGGCGAGAAGCCCGAGGCCACGGGCGTCAGCGGCGAGGGCAAGAAGGCCGACCAGGCCCTTGAGCACCGCAAGTGTCTGCGCGAGCAGGGCCTCGACGTGCCCGAGCCCAAGCCGGGCGAGGAGGGCGTCGGACTCACCATCGGCGGCGACGGCATGTCCAAGGAGAAGATGGAGAAGGCGTTCAAGGCCTGCCGCGACAAGGGCGGCGCCGGCATGGGCAAGGAGCTGACCCAGGCCGACAAGGACAAGATGGTCGAGTACGCGCGGTGCATGCGCGAGAACGGCGTCGACATGCCCGACCCGAAGTTCGAGGGCGGCGGCGTGACGGCGGCGCGGCCGATGCCGCAGGGCGCGGAGAGGGAGAAGTTCGAAAAGGCCAACAAGGCCTGCGAGAGCGTGTCGCGATGAGCCGGCGCAGGCTGGTGTTCGCCCTGGCGGCGATCGTCGCCGTCGCCGGCGCGGGCGCGGCCGTCACCTCCGTGACCGCCGTGACCGGCCCCGAGAAGAAGCGGATCGTGGCGGATCCGGGGCTGCCGCCCGCCACCACCCCCCTCACGCGCGGTGATCTCAGCGACAGCTTCCAGCAGGAGGGCACCCTCGGCCACCTCGGCGAGCGGAAGATCAACGCGGGCACGGCCGGCACCCTCAACTGGATCGCTCCGACCGGCTCCACCGTCGAGCGGAACGAGCGGCTGTACGAGGTCGACGGCCGGCCCGTCCGTCTGATGTACGGCGCGGAGCCCATGTACCGGACGCTGAAGACCGGCGACGAGGGCAGGGACGTACGGCAGGTGGAGGAGAACCTCGCCGCACTCGGGTACACCGGCTTCACCGTCGACGAGGAGTACACGGAGAAGACCGCCGCCGCCGTGAAGCGCTGGCAGAAGTCGCACGACCTGAAGCGGACCGGCACCATCGGCCCGGACGCGATCGCCTTCGCGGGCGGCGCGCTCCGGGTGAAGGAGGCGGGCGCCGCGACCGGCGACCAGGTGGGCCCGGGGCGTCCGGTGCTCACCGTCACGGGCTCGGAGCGGGTCGTACGGTTCAAGCTCCCGGTCGCGGACGCCGGTACGGCGAAGGTCGGCACCCGGGTCTCCGTACAGCTTCCGGACGGGACCCGGGCGGCGGGGAAGGTCTCGTCGGTCGGAAAGACGGCGTCGGCGGGCAGCGATCCGCAGGACCTCACACCGAAGATCGACATCACGGTCTCCTTCGACGCCCCGGAGAAGGTCAAGGGCGTCGACCAGTCCCCGGTCACCGTCGACCTCACCGGCGAGACGCGCAGGAACGTTCTCTCCGTACCCGTCAACGCGCTGCTCGCCCTGCCCGGCGGCGGCTTCGGCATCCAGGTCGTCGAGAACGGCGGAGCAAGGGACGTCGAGGTCGAACTCGGCATGTTCGGCCAGGGCCGCGTCGAGGTCACCGGCGACGGGCTGCGCGAGGGCATGAAGGTCGGGGTGCCGTCCGCATGACCACGGTCGTACGACTCTCCGGGGTCGCCAAGGAGTACGCGGGCGGCGTCCGGGCGCTCGACGGGGTCGACCTCCTCGTCCGCGAGGGAGAACTCCTCGGCATCGTCGGCCCGTCCGGCTCCGGCAAGTCCACCCTGCTGCACATCATCGGCACGCTGGACCGGCCCAGCGCCGGGACGGTGGAGATCGCCGGGCACGACGTGGCCTCGCTGACGGACCGCCGGCTGTCCGCACTGCGCGCCCGTCACATCGGCTTCGTCTTCCAGGCGTTCCATCTGGTGCCGGGGGTCGGCGCGCTGGAGAACGTCGCCGAAGGGCTGCTGTACTCCGGGCTCCCCCGGGCCCGGCGGCGGTCGATGGCCGCCGACGCGCTCGCCCGGGTCGGGCTCGCCGACCGGATGAAGCACCGGCCGCACGAACTGTCCGGCGGGCAGAAGCAGCGCGTCGCCATCGCGCGCGCGGTGGTCGGCGAACCGGACCTGCTGCTCGCCGACGAGCCGACCGGCGCGCTGGACTCGGCGTCCGGAGAGGCCGTGATGGACCTGCTGCGCGAACTCAACGCGCAGGGCGCGACGATCGCGGTCATCACGCACGACGCGGAGATCGCGGGACGGCTGCCGCGGCAGGTCCGCATCCGCGACGGCCGGGTGGTGGCGGACACGGCGCTCGGAAAGGTCGCCGCCTGATGCCGCCGCGTACAGGGAGAACACCGAACAGGGCATCTGACACGGGGCCGGACAGCGCGTCGAGCAGGTCGTCCGGCAGGGCGTTGAAGGCGGCGCGGCTCGGGCCGCGTGACGTCGTCCATGTCGGTTCGGCGGGGTTGCGCAGCCGTCCCGTACGGGTCGTGCTGTCGGCGCTCGGGATCGCCATCGGGATCGCCACGATGATCGCGGTCGTGGGCATCTCGGCCTCCAGCCAGGCGCAGTTGATCCGGCAGCTCGACGCGCTCGGCACGAACATGCTGGTCGCCAAGCCCGGCGAGGGGATGTTCAGCGGCCGGCAGGTGAAGCTGCCCAAGGACGCGGTGGGGATGGTCGGCCGGATCGACGGCGTCGAGGACGTCGGCGCGACCGGGGACCTCAAGCGTTCGGTCCGGCGCTCGGAGAAGATCCCCGAGGGCGAGACGGGCGGCATCGCGGTGAAGGCGGCCACCGAGGGCATGCTCGACGTCCTGCGCGGCGGCATGGCCACCGGCACCTGGCTCAACCGGGCCAACGGCCGCTATCCGTCCGTCGTCCTCGGCCACGTGGCGGCCGAGCGGCTCGGCATCAGCGAACCGGGCCGGCAGGTCTGGATCGACGACCGGTACTTCACCGTCGTCGGCATCCTGGAGCCGCTGCCGCTCGCGCCGGAGATCGAACGCTCGGCGCTGGTGGGGTGGGAGGGGGCGCGGAAGCTGCTGCGCTTCGACGGGCATCCGACGGCGGTGTACGAGAGGTCCACGGACGCGTCCATACGCACCGTGCAGAAGCTGCTCGCCTCGACGATCGACCCGCGGAACCCGCAGAACGTGGCCGTCGGCGACCCCTCCTCGGCCCTCCAGGCCAAGGCGGCGACCGAGGGGGCGTTCTCGTCGCTGCTGCTCGGCCTCGGCGGGATCGCGCTCCTGGTGGGCGGCGTCGGCGTCGCCAACACCATGATCATCTCGGTTCTGGAGCGCCGCCACGAGATCGGCCTGCGCCGCTCCCTCGGCGCGACCAGGGGCCAGATCAGGATCCAGTTCGTCACGGAGTCCCTGATGCTGTCCGGCCTCGGCGGCCTGGCGGGCGTGGCACTCGGGGGAGCGGCGACGGCGGTGTACGCGTACGCGGGCGGGCTGCCATGGGTGGTCCCGCCGTGGGCGGTGGCCGGCGGCTTCGGCGCGACGCTGGTGATAGGCACGCTGGCCGGCCTGTACCCGGCGGTCCGAGCGTCGCGCCTGTCCCCGACGCTGGCGCTGCAGGCGTAGGGAGGCGGGGGCCGGGGGCCGAAAAACGCCGAGGGCCGGGTCGCGTGTCACGCGCCCCGGCCCTCGGTCGGTTCGGCCGCTTACGAGGTGTAGTAGCCGGCCACGTCGGCGAGCAGGTCCACCGAACCGGACTTGTTGTAGAAGCTGACCTTGCCGTTCACGACCGGCACGACCACCAGGTTGGGGATCGTCTGCCCGGCGGTGAAGTTCAGATTCGACGCACTCGTCCGGGCCGTACCGTCCGGATAGACGGACACGAAGCTGCCCGAGGTCGCGTTCGTCGCCGTCACGTTCAGGACCACGGCCGTGACCCCGCTCACCGGAATCCCGGAGACGCCCGCCACCTGGAGGGTGGCGACCCCGCCGGGACCGACCTTCGCCTGCGGCACGCCCTGGCCGGCCCGTGTGTCCATGAGACGCGTCGGAGTGATCGGCTTGTACAGGGAGCCGGTGCCGTCGGTCGTGAAGTACCCGGACACGTCGGCGAGGAGGTCGACCGTACCGGCCTTGTTGTAGAAGCTGACCTTGCCGTTCACGACCGGCACGACCACCAGGTTGGGGATCGTCTGCCCGGCGGTGAAGTTCAGGTTCGACGCACTCGTCCGGGCCGTACCGTCCGGATAGACGGACACGAAGCTGCCCGAGGTCGCGTTCGTCGCCGTCACGTTCAGGACCACGGCCGTGACCCCGCTCACCGGAATCCCGGAGACGCCCGCCACCTGGAGGGTGGCGACCCCGCCGGGACCGACCTTCGCCTGCGCCACACCCAACCCCGCACGCGTGTCCATCAGACGCGTCGGAGTGATCGGCTTGAACGTGGAGCCCGCCATGTCGCTGGTGTAGTAGCCGGACACGTCGGCGAGGAGGTCGACCGTACCGGCCTTGTTGTAGAAGCTGACCTTCCCGTTCACGACCGGCACGACCACCAGGTTGGGGATCGTCTGCCCGGCGGTGAAGTTCAGGTTCGACGCACTCGTCCGGGCCGTACCGTCCGGATAGACGGACACGAAGCTCCCCGCCGTCGCGTTCGTCGCCGTCACGTTCAGGACCACGGCCGTGACCCCGCTCACCGGAATCCCGGCCTTCCCCGTCGCCTGAAGAGTGACCGTGCCACCCGGCCCGATCTTCGCCTTCGGCACACCGAGCCCGGACCGCGTGTCCATCAGACGCGTCGGAGTGATCGGCTTGAACGTGCCGACACCGGCGGCGGGCGGGGTCACCGTCAGCGTGCCGCGCGCGTACTGCATGCCGCCGGCAGTGACGTAGACCTGCCAGGTGCCCGTGGGGGCGCTGCGAAGGTCCACCGTCGCCGTCAGCGTGCGGGCGTCCTCGGAGACCCCGACGGTGGTGGCCGTCAGCGAAGCGGGGCCGCCGAGCAGCTGCACCTTGTCCTTCGGGCTGAGCGCCGTGCCCTGCACCGTGAGTGTGGCGATCTTGCCGCTCTGGGCGGAACTCGGGGAGACCGACGCCACGGACACGGTTTCGGTGCCGCAGAGGGACGACCAGCAGTCGAGTTCCGCGCTGTAATCCGCCTTTGACGCCTTCTCGGGAAGGCCCAGAAGGAAGGTGCTGGGCGACGGGTCCGCAAAGCCCGGCTCGCTCAGGTAGCACTGGTAGCCGGTCGCGGAGACCAGCATGCAGTTGTTGTCGAGACTGGCGTCGTACAGCGCGGGCACGGCGATGTCCGTGGCGCCCGCGGTGTCGCTGATCTTCACGTCGAAGCGGTCCCTGGCCGCGGTGGGCAGCACCCGACAGACGGCGGTGTGCTGCTCGTCGAGCGTGCCGGTGATCGGGCCGTAGCCGTGACTGATGTTCGGAACCTTCGCGCACTCCGGGGCCGGGCCGGACGGCGTGGCGATCCGCAAGGCGTCGAAGCGGTAGGAATCGGCAGCCTTCAGGTGCGGCGGCACGGTGACGAGGACCTGATAGTGCGTCGACCCCGTCACCGCGCAGGACCTGTTCCGGTAGCCGCAGGTGGGGGCGCTACCGTCGGCGCGGTACGCGAGGATGTTCGCCGTGCCCAGCGGGTCACGGACGTTGAGGTGCAGGACGTCGCCTGCAGCGCCGGTGGTGACCTGATGGCAGAGCAGCGACCCCGGCACGCCAGGCTTGCCGCCCGTGGAGGCTCCGCCCACCGCGGTCGCGGGGGTCTCTGCGCAGCCCTTGGCCGTCGCGGTGACATCACGGCGCGCCAGGGTGTACTCGGCCGGGGTGTTCCGGCCGGTGACGAGGACGGTGTGCGCGGCGCCCGGCGTGAGCTGACAGGTGGTCCAGCTGCTCAGGGAGGGCCAGAGCTGACAGACCTGCTTGCCGGTGACGTCGAGGACCGAGACCTGCGCGGTGGTCACCGTGCCCGGTGCCGCCTGCAGCTGGAGGTTCTCGGTCGTGGAGCGTCCGTCGGCCGGGATCGACAGGCAGTGCGAGAAGACCCCGTCCCCAGTCCTGAACCGGGCGGTGGGGCTCGTCGCGGTGAAGTCGCCCGACGGGACGGCGGGACAGGTGCTCACCACGTCGGTGCGGTGCAGGAGGGCCCGGTACGCACCGGTCGGCCGGAGAGTGTCGTCAGTGGAGATCAGCGCGCGGTAAGGGGCGGGGCCTGTCAGGACACAGGTGCCCTGCAGGAGCCGGTCGTCACCGCACCTCGTGGTGCCGGCCGCGTCGACGACGACGACGTCCGGACGGGGCTCGGGGCCGCCGAGGGGAGTCAGGATCGCGATCGTGGCGTCCTGGGGCACCGGCAGGCTCACGCAGTCGATCTCACCGGCTGCCGCGAAGGAGCCGTCGAGGACGCCGAGAGCGGCGGGCTGCTCGCAACCGGCGGCGGAGGCCCGGTGGAGGATCAGGGTGGGCCGGTCGGTCAACAGGGTGTACGCGACACCCGCCGTGAGCTCACAGAGCGACCAGGTCTCGCAGACCGTCCGGCCCTGGGGGTCGTACACCTTGAGGCGGGTGCGTTCGCCCTGGCCCGCCGCTACGCCGTACACATCGTACGTGCCGTCCGCGGGGGCGGTGAAAGTCCTGCAGCCGGTGGGCGAAGTCGCCTCCGTCGGCGAGGAGCCGTACGCGTTGACGGGCGCGACAGCGCAGCCCTGCGGGTCGGACAGGCGGCGGATCTTCAGCGTGTACTCGGCGGGGAATCCGTCCTCCACATCACGGACGTGGCCGAGAACCCGGTAGGGGCCGTCGCTGGGGAGCACGCAGCCGTCGCTGCCGTCCTCGTCGCGCACGCAGATGTGCCTGCCGGTCTCATCCGTGATCCAGGCGATCTCGTCGCCGTACTTGGTGGTCGCGAAGTCGACCGTGATCCGCTCACCCGCCTTGCCCGTGAACGGCTGGCAGATGATCGCGAACTGGCTGGGGGTCTTCGCCTTCAGGGGCTCCAGGTCCCAGGAGGTACCGGTCTCCGGCAGACAACCGGCCGTGGTGGCGAGCGGGATGACGGCGACCAGTGCCTCGTCCGGGTCCACAGTCCCGTTGGAGAGCTTCAGCGTGTACGCGCCGGCCCGCGGCAGGGTGCACCAGCCCTCGCGCCAGTCGTAGTCGTAACAGTCCAGCTCGGTCTCGCCGTCGTAGACCCGGGCCAGGGTGTTGTTGTGCTGATCGTCCAGCAGCAGACGGTGGAGGCCGGGCTGCTCGGCGGTGAAGGTGAAGCAGGCGGTGCCGTTGCCCTCGAGGGCGGCCTTTCCGACGGCGTCGCCGGGGTCACCGAGCGGTGCGAGCGGGAGGACGGGGCAGTCCTCGGCAGCAGGCGCGTCGTCGGCCGGGGCGTCCTCGGCCGGGGCTTGGGCGGCCGCCGGGGCCTTGGCCTCCGGAGCCTGGGCGGCCGAAGCGACGGTCGCCTGAGCCGTGGGCGTCGCCGCCCAGGCGACGCCGGCCGGGAGCAGTAGCGACAGCAGAACCGACAGCACGAGCAGCAGTGCGGTGTACGGGGTGGTGTACGGCGCGGGTCTCGCGTCCGTACACGGGTAGTGAGGCAATTCCGTTCCCCCCGGAGCGGTGAATGGGGCGTGTTCTGCCACGCGATCGGTGAACCCCGGGCGCGAGCGGCACGCGTGAAGTGCCGTGATGATCGCACAGGGGACCGACACGGTGAGAAGGAGATTCCGGACCGTCCGCCCCGGGACGACGCCCCCCGGGCGTGGCCTCAGTGCGCGCCCGTGCCCGCCCCGCTCGCCAGGTCCAGGGACGCCGCCACCCGGACCGACACCGTCTCCGCGTACACCGCGTCCGGGCGCTCGAACGGGGGGCGGGAGGCCGAGCGGAGGAAGGTCGCCACGCCCACCGTCCGGCCCCGGCTGCGCAGGGGCGTGCACAGGGCGTGGACGGCGTCGCGGGGCCAGTGGCGTTCGGCGGCCCACTCCTCCGGGGGCTGCTGGGACGCCGTCGCCGAGGCGCGGACCGGGCCCGTACGGGAGACGGCCTGGAGGGCGGGGTGGCCGGACGGGTAGCGGAGCGGGATGCCGCCGCCCGCGACTACGGCGACCGGGCCCGGGGCGCCCTCCGGGGTCGCCGCCGCGCGGACCAGACGCCGCTCACCCGCCGCCACGTCGATCAGCGCGTGGTCGGCGAAACCGGCCAGGGCGAAGTCCAGCAGCACGGTCGCCGCCTCCATCGGATCCTCGCACTCCGCCGCCGCCGCGCCCGCACGGTGCAACTGGCTGTACCGGAAGCGCAACCGGTCCGCCTCCTGCTCCGCCAGCCGCTCCTCCGTCACATCGTGGAACAGCCACCCCACGCCCAGCGGCACGGGCTCCTCCGCCAGCGGCGATGCCAACCGTACGAACCCGCTGCGCCAGCACCTCCGCTCGCCCGCCGCCGTCCGCAGCGTCACCCACACATCGGCCGCCGACCGCGGCGCCCCCTCCGCCAGCACATGCTGGAGCGCGCCCTCCAACTCCTCCACGCCCTGGCCGACCAGCTCGCCGAGCGGCCGGCCGAGCGGGGCCCTGGGGCCGACGCCCATCGCCCGCGCCGCGTGCGCGTTGACGACGGCCGGCCGCAGATCGACGTCGACGAGGACGACACCCCAGGACGCGTCGTCGAACAGCGCCTCGCTCAGCGCGATCGACCGCTCCAGGTCGATCTGCGCGTGCACCTCGCTGAACGCGCAGTACACCCCGGCCGGCGCGCCGTCCGACCCGCGTACGCCCGCCGACTGTGTCCGTACGAGCACCCTGCCGCCGTCCTTGCGCAGCAGCGCGAACTCGTGCACCTGCCGTCCCGGCGCCTCCATCGCCCCCATCAGCCGCCCGAGCGCCTCCGCCGCGTCCGCGCTCCGGGCCGCCCATCCCTCGAACCCGCGCCGCCCGACGGCCTCCTCGGCCGACCAGCCGAGGATCCGCTCGGCCTCACGGTTCCAGTGCGTGACGGTGCCGTCGGCGTCGAAGGCGCAGAGCGCCGCGTCCATCCCGTCGAGCAGCGCGGCCAGCAGATCCGACCCGGGCCCGTGCCCGTCGGCCGCCCGTTCCGCGGTCTCGCTCGTGGAAGCACTCATCCCGGACCCCCTGGCAGGACGGTGTACGCGCGTGCACCCGCACGCCCCGGCCCAATTCAACTGGAACGTGACGCAGGACACACCCCCTTCAATGAAATCGTTGCGTCCCGGAAAAACACTTGAGCGCGCGCGACGGGGTTCCTAGGGTGTGGGTACACGCGAAAGGAGGTGATCCGAAAAAATGGTTTCTTTTCGGACTCGTGAGGTGACTGCGGGCTGACGCCTGCCGTCGCACTCTGTGCCTCGGCAGGTCAGCTGCCGAAACCCAAGCAGTCACCCGACCCGTGGGCCGCCGGTAAGTCCGGCCGGCTCTCGTCCGAACTCGAGCGGACGGGACCAAGGCCCACGGGTCGCCTGCGTTCTCCGGGCCCGACGGCGCCCGCGGCCCCAGAGGGACAGGCGCCTCAGGGGGACAGGCGCTCCACCCGCCAGCCCTCGCCGGTCCGGACGTACCGCAGCCGGTCGTGCAGGCGGTTCTCGTGGCCCTGCCAGAACTCGACCGTCTCCGGGACCACCCGGAAGCCGCCCCACTCCGGCGGCACCGGGACCTGCTCGTGCTCCGGGTAGCGCGCGGCCAACTCCGCGTACCGCGCGAGGAGTTCCTCGCGCGACTCGATCACCGACGACTGGTGGCTGGCCCACGCCCCGAGCTGCGAGCCGTGCGGGCGGGTGCGGAAGTACGCCACCGTCTCGTCGCGGCCCGTGCGGGCCGCCCGGCCGGTGACGATGACCTGGCGGGCCAGCGGGTGCCAGGGGAAGAGCAGGGCGACGTTCGGGTTGGCCGCCAGCTCGCCGCCCTTGCGGGAGCCGTAGTTGGTGTAGAAGACGAATCCGGCCTCGTCGAAGTGCTTGAGCAGCACGGTCCGCGCGGACGGGCGGCCGTCGGGGGTGGCGGTCGAGACGACCATCGCGTTCGGCTCGTGGATCGCCGGGTTGGTGGCGGTCTCCTTGAACCAGCGCGCGAACTGTTCGATCGGTTCGGGTGCGAGGTCGGTCACGGACAGCCGCGGCGTCCGGTACTGCTCGCGCATGTCGGCGGGATCGAGAGCGTCGGTCACGGGTTCATCCTGCCGTAGCGGCGTAGTGTGCCCGGCACCGCGTGCCGTTAATCCTTCCTCGCCGAATCGGCGCAGTGTGCCGGATGTCACGCTTCCCCGCATCATCGGAACCGTACAGACTCTTCGGCTGGATGACTGTTACTTCCCGCCATGCCGTCCCACTGGATGATTGATCATCGATAGAGGAGCCGCCTGATGTCCGACTTCGTACCCGGACTCGAGGGAGTCGTCGCGTTCGAAACGGAGATCGCCGAACCCGACAAGGAGGGCGGCGCTCTTCGGTACCGCGGCGTCGACATCGAGGATCTGGTCGGTCACGTCTCGTTCGGCAACGTCTGGGGTCTGCTGGTCGACGGGGCGTTCAACCCCGGTCTGCCGCCGGCCGAGCCGTTCCCGATCCCCGTGCACTCCGGTGACATCCGCGTGGACGTCCAGTCCGCGCTCGCCATGCTCGCGCCGGTGTGGGGCCTCAAACCGCTCCTCGACATCGATGCCGAGCAGGCCCGCGACGACCTCGCCCGGGCCGCCGTCATGGCGCTGTCGTACGTCGCCCAGTCCGCGCGCGGGCAGGGCCTGCCGATGGTGCCGCAGAGCGAGATCGACAAGGCGCAGTCGGTCGTCGAGCGGTTCATGATCCGCTGGCGCGGCGAACCGGACCCGAAGCACGTCAAGGCCGTCGACGCCTACTGGACGTCGGCCGCCGAGCACGGCATGAACGCCTCCACCTTCACCGCGCGCGTGATCGCCTCGACGGGCGCGGACGTGGCCGCGGCGCTGTCGGGTGCGGTGGGTGCCATGTCCGGGCCGCTGCACGGCGGCGCCCCGTCCCGCGTCCTCGGCATGATCGAGGAGATCGAGAAGACCGGCGACGCCACCGCGTACGTCAAGCAGGCCCTGGACAAGGGCGAGCGGCTGATGGGCTTCGGCCACCGCGTCTACCGCGCCGAGGACCCGCGCGCCCGCGTCCTGCGCCGCACGGCCAAGGAGCTGGCCGCGCCGCGCTTCGAGGTCGCGGAGGCGTTGGAGAAGGCCGCCCTGGAAGAGCTGCACAACCGGCGCCCGGACCGTGTCCTGGCGACGAACGTGGAGTTCTGGGCGGCGATCGTCCTCGACTTCGCCGAGGTCCCGGCGCACATGTTCACCTCGATGTTCACCTGTGCCCGTACGGCGGGCTGGTCGGCGCACATCCTGGAGCAGAAGCGCACGGGCCGCCTGGTGCGCCCGTCGGCGCGCTACACCGGGCCGGGGCAGCGCGACCCGCGGGAGATCGAGGGTTACGCCGACATCGTGGGCTGAGCCCGCCGGCTCTCGTCGCGCAGCAGGTCCGCGTGGTGGCGGGCAGCCGCCAGGGGATGGGCGCGCAGCTTTCCCTTGAGCTCGTTGCGGCCGTACTCGGCGAACAGGGGGTTCGCCGGGTCGGCCGTCACGCCTGGCGCGTACGGCGCGTACGGGAAGGGCAGCGGGGCGATCCGGGCGTCGAGCCGCGGGTTGTAGAAGAACGGGACGGAGAAGCGTTCCGTCGTGCCGGGCGGGGAGACGACCCGGTGGTGGGTGGCGCGGAGGTAGCCGTTCGTGGCCACTTCGAGGAGTTCGCCGAGGTTGACGACGAACGCGCCGGGCAGCGGCGGTACGTCGTGGAAGACGCCGTCCTCGCGCTCCACCTGGAGCCCGCCGACGTGGTCCTGCAGGAGCAGGGTGAGGAAGCCGTAGTCCTTGTGGGCGCCGACGCCCTGGTCGTCGCCGTCGCCGCTGCTTCCCGGATACCGCACCAGCTTGAGGTGCGGGTGGGCGCGGGGGCCGAAGATGTCGTCGTAGAAGTCGGCGGGGGCGCCGATGGAGGCGAGCAGCTCGTGCAGCAGCCGCTCCGCGACGCCGCTGAGCCGCTCGACCCAGTTGAGGGCGGCGAGGCGGAGTTCGGGGAGCGCGGCGGGCCACTGGTTGGGCCCCTGGAGCCACCAGTAGGGAGCCTCCCCGGGGCCGGGGACGTGCGCGGGGCGCTCGGCTCCGATGTCGAGCTGATCGCGCCAGTCACGGGCGCCGCCGGTGCGTTCGTCGCCGATGCGGGTGTAGCCGCGGAAGTGCGGCGAGAGCGTGGTGTCGATGGCGAGCCGGTCGGCCTCCGGCAGCGCGAAGAAGGCCCGCATGGCGGAGGTGAGCGCCTGGGTGTCGGCGTCGGTGACGCCGTGCCCGACGAGCTGGAAGAAGCCGACGTCGTGGGCGGCGGAGTGCAGCTGGGCGTGGAGCAGCCGCCGGGCCTGGGGGCCGCGGTGGGCGGCGGCGAGGTCGACGATGGGGAGCTGGGAGTAGTACGACATGGGTGCGTCCGCGGGGTGGTGTACGGGGCCCGGGCGGGCGGGGTCGCCGCCGTCACCGGGAGGGGGGCGTCGGGGTCAGAACGCGGGCCGACAGCCCATGCCGGCGACACGGAGGAGGTCCACGTGGCGGCGGCGTACGAGCGCGAGCATGTCCCCAGCGTACTGCGGGGCGGCCGGGACGGATGTGTCGCCGGTCACCACGCGCGGAGGCGTCAGCCCAGGGCCTCGTCCACCAGCTCCGCCCACTGCGCCACCACCCGTTCCCGCCTCGCCCGGTCGTCCGTCAGGAGGGTCGCGAGGCCCAGGCCGCGGGCCATGTCGAGGAGGCCCTGGACCGTTTCGCGGGCGCCCGGGACGGACTCGTCGGCGCCCAGCAGCTCCACGGCGATGCGGTGGGACTCGCGGCCGACGCGGGCCTCCAGGTCCGTGACGCGGGCGCGCAGCTGGTCCTCGTCGGAGGCCGCCACCCACAGGTGGAGCGCGGCGCGGAACAGCGGGCCGGTGTACAGGTCGACGAGCGCGGCGACGACCTCACGGCGGTCATGGGCCGCGAGCGTGCGCAGTGCCTGGGAGCGTTCCTCGGCGACGTACTCGACGGCCGCCGTGAAGAGGTCCTCCCGGGTCGGGAAGTGGTGCTGGGCCGCGCCGCGCGAGACCCCCGCGCGTTCGGCCACGACGGAGACGGTGGAGCCCGCCCAGCCGTGTTCGGCCAGGCAGGACACCGCCGCCTCCAGGAGCCGCTGCCGGGTGGCCCGGCTGCGGTCCTGCTTGGGAGGGGTCACAACGCCCATTCGGGTTCCCGTCGTTCGAGAAAGGCCGTCATCCCTTCGCGCGCCTCGGCGGAGGCGAACAGCGACGCCGAGCGCTGCACCAGCTCCTCCGCGTGCTGTTCGAAGGTCTCCAGGACTTTAGCCGTGACCAGGCGCTTGGACTCCGCCAGGCCCTGCGGCGAGCCCCTGCGGAGACCGTCCAGGATCGGCTCCAGCTGCTCCTCCCCCGCTGTGACGAGACCGATCCGTACCGCCTCCTCCGTGCCGAAACGCTCGCCCGTCAGGTAGTACCGCGCCGCCGCCCGCGACTCCAGCTTCGGCAGCAGCGTCAGCGAGATCACGGCCGGGGCCACCCCGATCCGTACCTCCGTCAGGGCGAAGTCCGCCTCCGGGGAGGCCACCACCACGTCGCAGGCGCCCAGCAGGCCCAGACCTCCCGCCCGCACATGGCCGCGCACGGCACCCACCACCGGTTTCGGCAGGTCGACGATCTGCCGCAGCAGCGCCACGAAGGTGTACGGGTTGGGCGGCGCCTTCAGGTCCGCGCCCGCGCTGAACGTGGAGCCGGTGTGGGTCAGCACCACCGCCCGTACGCCCGGATCCTTTCCGCACGCCGTCAGCGCTTCGGCCAGCTCGGCGACCAGGGTCGCCGAGAGCGCGTTGCGATTCCCCGGAGAGTCCAGGGTCAGGGTGGTGATGCCGCGTTCCTCGGCGACGGAGACCAGGGTCATGAGCCTTCTCGCTCCCTCAACTCGCGGCGCAGGATCTTCCCCGACGCGGCCCTCGGCACCCCGTCGACGAACTCCACCCGCCGGATCTTCTTGTACGGGGCTACCTGCCCGGCCACGAAGGCGATGATGTCCCCGGCGGACAGACCGCTCGCGTGCGGCTGCCGGACGACGTACGCCTTGGGCACCTCGTTGCCGTCCTCGTCGTACACGCCGATCACCGCCGCGTCCGCCACTCCTTCGTGGGTGAGCAGCAGCGCCTCCAGCTCGGCCGGGGCGACCTGGAAGCCCTTGTACTTGATGAGTTCCTTGACCCGGTCCACGACGAACAGCCAGCCGTTCTCGTCGACCCGGCCGATGTCGCCGGTGCGCAGCCACCCGTCGGCGTCGATCATGGCGGCGGTGGCGTCGGGGCGGCCCAGGTACCCCTTCATGACCTGCGGCCCCCGGATGGCGACCTCGCCGTCCGTGCCCGGTGCGGCGTCCTTCTCCGGGTCGTCGAGGGACAGGATCCGCATCTCGGTGCTCGGGAGGAGCTTGCCGACCGCGCCGGGCGGCGGGTTCACGGCGTCGAGGGGGACGACGTGCGTGCCCGGGGACAGCTCGGTCATGCCGTACGCCTGCCGGACCGGCGGCAGCTCGAGCCGCGCCGAGCACGCCTCGGCGAGGGAGGCGTCGAGCGGGGCGGCGGCGCTGACGATGTACTCCAGGGAGGACAGGTCGTGGTCGGAGACCGCCGGGTGCTTGGCGAGGGCGAGGACGATCGGCGGCGCCACGTACAGGCCGTTGATGCGGTGCTTCTCGATCGCGGCGAGGAACTGGTCGAGCTCGAAGCGGGGCAGCACGACGACGGTGGCGCCCTGCCGCAGCGGGGCGTTCATCAGGGCGGTGAGGCCGTAGATGTGGAAGAACGGCAGCACGGCGAGGATGCGGTCGCCGGGGCCCATCGGGACGAACGGTTCCAGCTGGGCGAGATTGGTGGCGATGGACGTGTGGGTGAGCATCACGCCCTTGGGGACGCCGGTCGTGCCGGAGGAGTACGGCAGAGCGGCGATGTCCTCGTCCGGGTCGATGGCGGGGGCCGGCTCGGGGGCGGTGGTGGCGAGCATCGACTGGAGCGAGCGGTGGCCCTCGGCCGCCTGGTCGCAGACGAAGATCTCCTCGACGCCGCCCGCGAGTTCGGCGGCCCGGCGCGCCGCCGCGAGCAGCGGGGAGACGGTGACGATCCAGCGGGCGGAGGAGTCGCGGAGCTGTTTGGCGAACTCCTCCGGAGTGGCGAGCGGGTGGACGGTGGTGACGGACGCCCCGGCCCGGGTGGCGGCGTAGAACGCGATCGGGAACAGGACGGTGTTGGGGCTGTGCAGGGCGAGGACGTCGCCCTTGCGGACGCCGGCCTCGGCGAGCCCGGCGGCGACCCGCCGATGGAACGCGTCGACCTGCGCGTACGTGAGGGTGAGCTCGCCGGCCCCGTCGATCAGGGCCGGGGTGTCGCCGCGCTCGGCGGCCCTGCCGAGGACGGCGTCGTGGATGGGGAGGGAGACGGCCTGAACATCCGCGTACTCGCTGTGAAAGACCATGCGTGCCCCCTGGAGAGGTGGAAGGTGGTCGCCAGAATCCCCCGGGTCAGTACGACTTGGGGAGACCCAGGGACTGGTGGGACACGTAGTTCAGGATCATTTCCCGGCTGACGGGCGCGATCCGGGCGACGCGGGAGGCCGTGATGAGCCGGGCGAGGCCGAACTCGCGGGTGAGGCCGTTGCCGCCGAGGGTGTGGACGGACTGGTCGACTGCCTTCACACAGGCCTCGCCGGCCGCGTACTTGGCCATGTTGGCCGCCTCGCCGGCGCCGATGTCGTCGCCGGCGTCGTAGAGGTGGGCGGCCTTCAGCATCATCAGCTTCGCCAGTTCGAGCTCGATGTGGGCCTGCGCGAGGGGGTGGGCTATGGCCTGGTGGGCGCCGATCGGGCTCTTCCAGACCTGGCGCTCCTTGGCATAGGCCACCGCCTGGGCGAGGGCGTAGCGGCCCATGCCGATCGCGAACGCGGCCGTCATGATCCGCTCGGGGTTGAGACCGGCGAAGAGCTGGAGGAGCCCGGCGTCCTCGTCGCCGACCAGGGCGTCCCCCGGGAGGCGGACCTCGTCGAGGGTCAGCTCGAACTGCTTCTCCTGAGCGGCGAGTTCCATGTCGATGGCCCGGCGTCCGAAGCCGGGGGCGTCGCGCGGGACGATGAAGAGGCACGGCTTGAGGTTTCCGGTGCGGGCATCCGAGGTGCGGCCGACGATGAGGGTGGCGTCGGCGATGTCGACGCCGGAGACGAAGACCTTGCGGCCGTTGAGGACCCAGCCGTCCCCGGTCTTCGTGGCGGTGGTGGTGATGCGGTGGGAGTTGGACCCCGCGTCGGGCTCGGTGATGCCGAAGGCCATGGTGCGGGTGCCGTCGGCGAGGCCGGGCAGCCACTCCCGCTTCTGCTCCTCGGTGCCGAACCGGGCGATGACGGTGCCGCAGATCGCCGGCGAGACGATCATCATCAGCAGGGGCGCGCCGGCCGCGCCCGCCTCCTCCAGGACGATGGAGAGTTCGGCGATGCCGCCGCCCCCGCCGCCGTACTCCTCGGGCAGGTTCACCCCGAGGTAGCCGAGCTTCCCGGCTTCGGCCCAGAGGGCGGCCCGGTCGAAGCCACGGCCGTGGCGGTGGCCGAGGGCGGAGACGGCGGCACGCAGGGCGGTGTGTTCCGGAGACTCGATGAGGGTGCTCATACGGACTGTTCCTCCTGTGCGTCGGTGGGTACGGCGCTCTGTGCGTCGGTGCGTGCGTCGGCCGGTGTGTCGGTGGGTGCGTCGGCCGCTGTGTCAGCCGGTGTGTCGGTCTGTACGACGGCGAGCAGGGCGCCGACCTCGACCTGGCGGCCGGGGGCGGCGTGGAGCGCGGTGAGCCTGCCGGAGGCGGGAGCGGTGACGCGGTGCTCCATCTTCATGGCCTCCAGCCAGAGGAGCGGCTGCCCGGCGGTGACGGGGTCGCCGACCGCCAGGCCGTCCGCGACCCGGACGACGGTGCCGGGCATCGGCGCGAGCAGCGAGCCGGGGGCGGCCTGGTCGCGGGGGTCGGGGAAGCGGGGGCGCGCGGTGAGCCGGTGTGCGCCGACGTGGACGGTGTCGCCGTACCTGGCGACGTCGAAGTCCCGTACGACCCCCTCGACTTCGAGCCGTACACGGTGCGGGGTGGCGCCGACGGCACGGACGCCTTCGGGAGCCGTGACGGTGTAGTCGCCGTCCCGGGTGGGCCGGTAGCGCACCTCGTGCTCGCCGTAGGCCCGGAACTGGTCCTGCGAGCGCACATTGCGCCACCCGCCGCCGAAGCGGCTCGTCCGCGCGGCCGCCTCGGCGAGCGCGGCGGCGACGGCGGCGTACGCCTCCCCGGGCGCGGGGAGGGCCAGATCGGCCAGGTTCCGCTCGTAGAAGCCGGTGTCGAGCCGGGTCTCGTCCCGGAACTCCGGGTGCCGCAGCGAGGCGACGAGCAGGTCCCGGTTGGTGACGGGCCCGTGGACCCGGGCCCGGGCGAGGGTGTGCGCGAGCCTGCGCACGGCCTCGGCGCGGGTGGGCGCGTGGACGACGACCTTGGCGATCATCGGGTCGTAGTGGACGCCGACGGTGTCACCGGAGACGTACCCGGTGTCGACGCGGAGGTGCGGCCCGCCGTCCGGGAACTCCAGCACGTGCAGGCGGCCCGTCTGAGGGGTCCATCCCCGGGACGGGTCCTCCGCGTAGAGGCGGGCCTCGATCGCGTGGCCGTGGGCGGCGGGGGGCTCGGCGGGCAACGGCGTGCCTTCCGCCACCGCCAGCTGGAGGGCGACCAGGTCGACGCCGAAGACCGCCTCGGTCACCGGGTGCTCGACCTGGAGGCGGGTGTTCATCTCCAGGAAGTGCGCCCGGCCGTCCGCGACCAGGAACTCGACCGTGCCCGCCCCCGCATAGCCGACGGCCCTCGCCGCCGCCACGGACCGCTCGTACAGGGAGTCGACGAGGCCGGACGGCAGGTCCGGTGCCGGGGCCTCCTCGATCACCTTCTGGTGGCGGCGCTGGAGCGAGCAGTCGCGCGTCCCCAGCGCCCACACCGTCCCGTGCGCGTCGGCCAGGATCTGGACCTCGACGTGGCGGCCGTTCTCGACGTACGGCTCGACGAACACCTCACCGTCGCCGAACGCGCTCGCCGCCTCCGCCGAGGCCGCCGCCAGCTCCGCGGGGAGCGCGGCCAGGTCGCGGACGATCCGCATGCCGCGGCCGCCACCACCCGCCGCCGCCTTCACCAGGACCGGCAGGTCCGCCTCCGTGACCTCCCCCAGCGGGGCGACCCCCATCAGCTCCTTCGCCCGCGTCTTCGACGCCATCGCCTCGATCGCGGCCGGAGGCGGCCCGATCCACACCAGGCCCGCGTCGAGCACGGCCCGCGCGAACTCCGCGTTCTCCGAGAGGAAGCCGTACCCGGGGTGGACCGCGTCCGCCCCGGCCGCCAGCGCGGCCTTCACCACCAGGTCACCGCGCAGATACGTCTCGGCGGGCGCGGCGCCCGGCAGCCGTACCGCCGCGTCGGCCTCCCGTACGTGCAGCGCGTCGGCGTCCGCGTCCGAGTACACCGCGACCGTCCCGATGCCGAGCTCCCGGCACGTTCGGAACACCCGGCAGGCGATCTCGCCCCGGTTCGCGACCAGCACAGTCGAAATCATCGAAGTGGCCTCACATTCGGAAGACGCCGAAGCCGCCGCGCGCGCCCTCGACCGGTGCCGTGTGGATGGCGGACAGACACAGCCCGAGGACCGTGCGGGTGTCGCGGGGGTCGATGACGCCGTCGTCGTACAGCCGCCCCGACAGGAACATCGGCAGCGATTCCGACTCGATCTGCGCCTCGACCATCGCGCGCAGCCCGGCGTCCGCCTCGTCGTCGTACGGCTGCCCCTTCGCGGTGGCCGAGGCGCGCGCCACGATCGACAGGACGCCCGCCAACTGCTGCGGGCCCATGACGGCCGACTTGGCGCTCGGCCAGGCGAAGAGGAAGCGCGGGTCGTAGGCCCGACCGCACATGCCGTAGTGCCCGGCGCCGTACGAGGCGCCCATCAGCACGCTCAGATGCGGCACCCGCGAGTTCGACACCGCGTTGATCATCATGGCGCCGTGCTTGATGATGCCGCCCTGCTCGTACTCCTTGCCCACCATGTAACCGGTGGTGTTGTGCAAGAAGATCAGCGGGATGTCCCGCTGGTTGGCGAGCTGGATGAACTGCGCCGCCTTCTGCGACTCGGCGGAGAACAGCACCCCTTGCGCGTTGGCGAGGATGCCCACCGGATAGCCGTGCAGCGCGGCCCAGCCGGTCACCAGACTCGGCCCGTACAGCGGCTTGAACTCGTCGAAGTCCGAGCCGTCCACGACCCGGGCGATCACCTCGCGCGGGTCGAACGGCGTCTTCAGGTCGCCCGGCACGATCCCGAGCAGCTCGTCCTCGTCGTACTTCGGCGGTTCCGCGAGACCGACCGGATCCGGGTGCGCCTTGCGGTGGTTGAGCCGGGCCACGATCCGCCGCGCCTGGCGCAGCGCGTCCGCCTCGTCGACGGCGTAGTGGTCGGCGAGCCCGGAGGTACGGGCGTGCATCTCGGCGCCGCCGAGCGACTCGTCGTCGCTCTCCTCCCCCGTCGCCATCTTCACCAGCGGCGGACCGCCGAGGAAGACCTTCGACCGCTCCTTGATCATCACGGTGTGGTCGGACATGCCGGGGACGTACGCGCCGCCGGCCGTCGAGTTGCCGAAGACGACCGCGATCGTGGGGATCCCGGCGGCGGACAGCCGCGTGATGTCGCGGAACAGCGCCCCGCCCGGGATGAAGATCTCCTTCTGGGAGGGCAGGTCGGCGCCGCCGGACTCGACGAGCGCGATGCACGGCAACCGGTTGGCGTACGCGATCTCGTTGGCGCGCAGGGCCTTCTTCAGCGTCCACGGATTGGAGGCCCCGCCGCGCACGGTCGGGTCGTTGGCGGTGATCAGGCACTCGACGCCCTCGACCACGCCGATGCCGGTGACGATCGACGCGCCCACCGGGTAGTCGCTGCCCCAGGCGGCGAGCGGCGACAGTTCGAGGAAGGGGGTGTCGGGGTCGACCAGCAGCTCGATCCGCTCGCGGGCGAGCATCTTGCCGCGCCGGCGGTGCCGTGCGACGTACTTCTCCCCGCCGCCCGCGAGCGCCTTGGCGTGCTCGGCGTCGAGGGCGGCCAGCTTGTCGAGCATGGCGGCGCGGTGGGCGGCGTAGTCCGGGCCGCCCGTGTCGAGGGCGGAGGCGAGGACGGTCACAGCAGTTCCTCCGGGATGTCCAGGTGCCGGGAGCGGAGCCATTCGCCGAGGGCTTTGGCCTGGGGGTCGAAGCGGGCCTGGGAGGCGACGCCCTCGCCGAGGAGTCCGGTGACGACGAAGTTCACCGCCCGCAGTCCGGGCAGGTCATGCCGTACGACGGGCAGGCCGGCGGTCTCCGGCAGGAGCTGCCGGAACCGCTCCTCCGTGAGGGTGTGGGCGAGCCAGCGCCAGGCCGCGTCGGTACGGACCCACAGGCCGACGTTCGCGTCGCCGCCCTTGTCGCCGCTGCGGGCCCCGGCGACGAGCCCGAGCGGGGCTTTCCTGACAGCTCCGTGCGGCAGTGGCTCGGGCAGCGGCGGCTGCGGAACCGGCTCCGGCTCCCGGGTCTGCGCGGGTACGGGGACGGGGAGCCGGGTCCCGTCGGGCAGCACGGCCGTGTGCGGGACTTCGGTGGCCGGGACGTACGCGGCCTCGAAGACGCCGTAGGGCGCGCCCTTGCCCGGTGGCGCGGTGACGTGGAAGCCGGGATAACTGGCGAGGGCCAGTTCGATGGCGGCGCCGGTGAGGGCGCGGCCGACCGGCTCCGGGGCGGGGTCGCGTACGACGAGCCGGAGCAGCGCGCTCGCGGTCTCCTCGGTGTCGGCGTCGGCGCGGTCGGTGCGTGCCGACTCCCAACGGAGTTCGGCGGGCCGCGACTTCGCGCGGTCGAGGGCGTCCTCGATCTGGTCCCGTACGAGCTGGGCCTTGGCGTCGATGTCGAGGCCGGTGAGGACGAAGACGACCTCGTTGCGGAAGCCGCCGAGTCTGGTGAGCCCGGCCTTGAGGGTGGGCGGCGGGGCCTCGCCGCGTACGCCGTCGATCCTGACCCGGTCCGGGCCCTGCGGGGTGAGCCGTACGGTGTCGAGCCGGGCGGTCACGTCGGGCCCGGCGTAGCGGGCGCCGGCCGTCTCGTAGAGGAGCTGGGAGGTGACGGTGCCGACGTCGACGACGCCGCCGGTGCCGGAGTGTTTGGTGATGACGCAGGTGCCGTCGGGGTGGATCTCGGCGAGCGGGAAGCCGGGGCGGCGTACGTCGTGGCCGGTGAAGAAGGCGTAGTTGCCGCCGGTGGCCTGGGTGCCGCACTCCAGAACGTGTCCGGCGACGACCGCCCCCGCCAGCTCGTCGTACTGCTCCGGTCCCCAGCCGAACCGCCACTGCGCGGGACCGGTGACGAGGGCGGCGTCGGTGACGCGGCCGGTGACGACGACGTCGGCTCCAGCGTCCAGGCAGGCGGCGATCCCCGCGCCGCCGAGGTAGGCGTTCGCGGTGAGGACCCCCTCGGGGGCGGGGAGTCGGTCCCCTTCGACATGGGCGATCCGGGCGGGGATGCCGAGCCGTTCGGCGAGGGCGCGCAGGGCGTCGGCGAGCCCCGCGGGGTTGAGGCCGCCCGCGTTGGTCACGACGCGGACCCCGCGCTCGTGGGCGAGGCCGAGACCCTCTTCCATCTGGCGCAGGAAGGTCTTGGCGTATCCGGCGGCCGGGTCCTTGAGGCGGTCGCGGCCGAGGATGAGCATGGTCAGTTCGGCGAGGTAGTCGCCGGTGAGGACGTCGAGTTCGCCGCCGGTGAGCATCTCGCGGACGGCGTCGAAGCGGTCGCCGTAGAAGCCGGAGGCGTTGCCGATACGGAGGACCTCCATCAGGCGCCCCGGGGCGGGCGGCCGGTTCCGGCGGATTCGCGGTCGGTCTCCGCGCGTGCGCGGCCGGTCTGGCCGGATTCGCGGCCGGTCTCCGCGCGTGCGCGGCCGGTTCCCGCCGGCCCGGCGAAGGCCTGGGCGATGCCGAGCCACCGCTCGGCGTCCTCGCCCACGGCGGTGAGCGCGGTGTCGTCGCGGTGGACGCGCTGGGTGACGAGGAGACAGAAGTCGAGCGCGGGCCCGGTGATCTTCTGCGCGGCGTCCGGCGGACCGTAGACCCACTCCTCGCCGTCGGGGGCGGTCAGTTCGACCCGGAACGGCTCGGGCGGCGCCTCGATGCCCCGTACGAGATAGGCGTAGTCGCGGGCCCGGACGCCGATCCAGGCCACGTGCCGCAGCCGGGCGGTCGGCTCGCGCACGACGCCGAGGGTGTCGGCGATGTCCTGCCCGTGCGCCCAGGTCTCCATGAGCCGGGCGGTCCCCATGGAGGCCGCGCTCATGGGCGGCCCGTACCAGGGGAAGCGGGAGCCGGGCGGGGCCTCGCGCAGGGCCCGCTCGAGCCGCTCGCGCCCGTCACGCCAGCGGTCGAGGAGCACCGCGGGCGCGAGCGCGGCGCCCTCCGCCGCGCCTTCGTCGACGAAGCGGTCGGGAGCGGCGAGGGCCTTCTCGGCCTCGGCGGCGAAGGCGCCCGGGTCGGTGACGGCAAGCAGCGCGGCCCGGTCGGTCCAGGCGAGGTGGGCGATCTGGTGGGCGACGGTCCAGCCCTCGGCGGGGGTGGGAGCGGCCCACCGCTCGTCACTCAACTCCCTGACGAGCCGGTCGACTTCTTCGCTCTCGCTGCGCAGATCGTCGAGGACGACGACGGGGTCGGACACGGTGCGCTCCCCTCGGGGGACGGGCGGGCCACGGGCGTGTGCCGAGGAGCATGGCAGTGCTCGCCAAAACAATCAAGCATGCTTGCTTGAAATTTGGGGGCGGAGGGCATCGGAGGGCTTTCGTCGCCGCCCCCGGGCACCTCTTCCCCGTCCCGGCCGGGACGGGGCTGCCCCCTAGACCTGGGCCGGGGCTTCGGCGCGCTTCATCTGGGTGCGGACCGCGCCCATGCTGGCCGCGATGACGAGCGCGATGGCCAGTGCGTCCGTCACGGCGAGGGCCTGGCTCAGCAGCAGGAAGCCGGCCGTCGCGGCGATCGCCGGCTCCAGGCTCATGAGGATCGCGAAGGTCGGGGCGGGCAGACGGCGCAGGGCGAGGAGTTCCAGGGTGTAGGGCAGCACGGAGGACATCAGCGCGACGGCGAGGCCCAGGCCGATCGTCGACGGTACGAAGAGCTTGTCGCCGGCCTCCGCCAGACCGAGCGGCAGACTGAGGACGGCGCCGAAGGCCATCGCGAGCGCCAGGCCGTCCGCCTGGGGGAAGCGTCGGCCGGTACGGGCGCTGAAGACGATGTACGTCGCCCACATCGCGCCCGCGGCGAGCGCGAACGCGGCGCCCACCGGGTCGAGCCGGTCGAAGCCGCCGCCGCTGAGCAGGACGACACCACCGAGGGCGAGTCCGGCCCACAGGAGATTGACCAGGCGGCGGGAGGCGACCACGGAGAGGGCCAGGGGGCCGAGGACCTCCAGGGTCACGGCGGCGCCGAGCGGGATCCGGTCGGCCGCCTGGTAGAAGAGGATGTTCATGCCCGCCATCGCGGTACCGAAGGCGACGACGGTGCCCCAGTCGGCGCGGCCGTAGCCGCGGACCTTGGGGCGGCAGACGATCAGCAGGACGGCGGCGGCGAGTACCAGCCGCAGGGTCACGACACCGAGGGCGCCCGCCCGTGGCATCAGCAGGACGGCGAGGGCCGACCCGAACTGGACGGACAGGCCACCGGCGACGACGAGCGCGACGGGTCCGAGACGGTGGGCACGCGCCGGGCCACCGGGGGCGCCTGCGGCTTCGGGTACGGAGACCGCTTCGGGGGCCGCGACGGCTTCGGGTACCGAGACGGCGGCGATGTCCTTGACCGGGCTGTCCACCGGCTCACTCCTGCCTTGCATGGTTCAACACACTGGACTGTCAGTCCAGCATAGTGCACTCTCGTCGCGGAGGCTCGGATTTAACGCTACGAGCCCGTGCGCGGCTCCGGAAATGCCGATTGGGCTGCGGTTATGCTCCGAACGCATGGGCATCGAGCTACGCCACCTCCGCGCCTTCCTCGCCATCGCCGAGGAGGGCAACGTGACCAGGGCCGCCGCCCGGCTCCACCTCACCCAGCCCGCCGTCTCCCGTACGCTCGCCGCCCTGGAGAAGCACCTCGGCGTCCGGCTCGTCGACCGCTCCACCCACCAGCTCGCCCTCACCGCCGAGGGCCGCGCCTTCCACGACCGGGCGGCCGCCGCCGTCGCCGCCTTCGACGCGGCACTGGACCCCGCACTGCTGCGCCACCGGCCCCTGCGGCTCGGCCACGCCTGGTCCGCGTTCGGCCCGTACACCACTCCGCTGCTCCGGCGCTGGCAGCGCGAACACCCCGACACCCCGCTCGAACTCCTTCGCGTCGACGACCGCACGGCCGGGCTCGTACGGGGCGAGGTGGACGCGGCGCTGCTGCGCGGGCCGGTGGACGCGCCGGGGCTGGCGACGGAGGAGTTGACCACGGAGACCCGGGTCGCCGCCGTCCCGGCGGACAGCCCGCTGGCCGGGCGTCCGGCCGTGCTCCTCGCCGACCTCGCCGGCGAGACGGTCGTCCTCAACACCGTCTCCGGCACGACGACCCTCGACCTCTGGCCACCCGCGCACCGGCCGGCCGGCACGCTGACCGTCGGCAACACCGACGACTGGCTCACCGCGATCGCCGCGGGCCGGGGCGTCGGCGTCTCGGCCGCGTCCACGGCGGACATGCACCCGCACCCGGGGGTGACCTACCGCCCCCTGACGGACGCGCCGCCCGTCCACGTCGTCCTGGCCTGGCGCGACGCGGCCCCGCACCCGGCGATCGGGGCACTGGCGGCCCTGGCGCACGAGGTCACGCGGGGGGCGGGGCTTTCCGGTACGTCCGGTATGTGAAGGGAGCCCGCGGGGGCCCCGTCAGGTGCGGCGTACGTACCTGCGGCCTGCCCTGGCGCCCATGGGTGGCCGAAGGCCATCGCGCAGCGACGCGTCGAGGAACGAGGAGCGCCCTTGAGGGGACGGCGCAGGGCGCCACACTCGGAGAGAGGGCGGCCACGCGCCCGAAACTCACCGGCAACGCTCACCCCGGCACACCCCGCGTCACGAACGGCCACCCCCACCACGAGACGGCCCACCCCCCAGCCCTTCCGCGAGGACCTCCGCCAGGTGCCGCCCCCGCCGGTTCGTCAGGTGGCCGATCTGCGTACGGCAGGAGAAGCCGTCGGCGAGCACGACGGCTTCCTCGCCCGACCCCCGGAGCGCCGGGAGGAGCTGGTCCTCGGCGCAGGCCACCGACACCTCGTAGTGACCCGGCTCGAAGCCGAAGTTGCCCGCGAGGCCGCAGCAGCCGCCGCTCAGCTCCCCCGTCAACCCCGCCCGTCCCCGCAGGCGCCGCTCGGCCGCGTCGCCCAGGACCGCGTGCTGGTGGCAGTGGGTCTGGCCGACCACCTCTCGGTCCAGGCGCGGCGGGGCCCACTCCGGCGCGAACTCCTCCACTGCCTGGGCGAAGGTGCGTACGGAAGAGGCCAGCCGGGCCGCGCGCGGGTCGTCGGCGAGCAGCTCCGGCAGATCGGTCCGCAGCGCCGCCGCGCAGGACGGCTCCAGGACGACCAGCGGCCGCCCCAGCACCGGCTCCATCACGTCCAGGGTCCGGCGCATCGCCTTCCGGGCGCGGTCGAGCTGGCCCGTCGAGACGTACGTCAGGCCGCAGCACACCCGCCCCGGCGGCAGGCTCAGGCTCACCCCCACCGCGCCCAGGACCCGGACGGCCGCCTTGCCCACCTCCGGCGCCAGGTGGTTGGTGAACGTGTCCGGCCACAGCACCACGTCCGACGCCGCCCCGAGCCTCGCCCCGAACCACGAGACGAACGTGCGGGCCGCCACGCGCGGCAGCTCCCGCTCGGGAGTCACCCCCGCCAGGCGGGCGGCGAAGGGCAGCGCCCGGCCGATGTTCAGCGCCGGCCCGAACCACCGCAGCCACTGCGGCAGCCTGCCCATCGACACATGTGCCCACGGCCTCCGCCTGCCTCCACCCCTGCCCCCGCCCTTGCCCGTGCCTCCCTCCCCGTCCGCGCCGCCGCCCCCGTAGTAGCGGTCCAGGAACTCCGCCTTGTACGCGGCCATGTCGACGCCCACCGGGCAGTCGCTCCGGCACCCCTTGCACGACAGGCACAGGTCCAGCGCCTCCTTGACCTCCTCCGACCCCCAGCCGTCGGTGATGACCTCGCCGAGCGCCATCTCGTGCAGCAGCCGCGCCCGGCCCCGCGTCGAGTGCCGCTCCTCGCCCGTCGCGCGGTACGACGGGCACATCACGCCCGGTCCCGAACTCGGCCCGTCCACCCGGCACTTGGCGACCCCCACGCACCGCGCCACCGCCGGCACCATGGGAAGGCCGGTGAACCTCAGGTTCTCGTCCAGCCGGGCCGGCCGCACCAGCGTCCCCGGGTTCAGGCCGCCGTCCGGGTCCCACAGGTCCTTGACCTCCCCGAAGAGACCGACCAGCTCGGGGCCGTACATCCTCGGCAGCAGCTCGGCGCGCGCCTGCCCGTCCCCGTGCTCCCCCGACAGCGAGCCGCCGTGCGCGACGACCAGATCCGCGACCGCCTCCGAGAACGCCCGGAAGCGCCCGACCCCGGCGCCCGTCCACAGGTCGAAGTCGATACGGACATGGATGCAGCCGTCGCCGAAGTGCCCGTACGGCGTCCCGCGCAGCCCGTGCTCGGCGAGCAGCGCCCGGAAATCCCGCAGGTACGCCCCGAGGCGGGCGGGCGGCACCGCGCAGTCCTCCCACCCGGGCCAGGCCGCGCTCCCGTCCGGCATCCTGGTCGCCGTCCCGGCGGCGTCCTCACGGATCCGCCACAGCATCCGCTGCCCGGCCGGGTCGGTCACCACCGCCGCGTCCAGCGCGTCCGCCGCCCGGACCAGGGCCCGCGCCGCCGCCTCCCCGTCCGTCTCGACGAAGAGCCACGCCCCGCCCCGTGGCAGCCCCACCGCGTCCCGCACCAGGTCGGCCGCCATGCCCTCCACCGTCAGCGGCCCGTGCGCCAGCAGCCCCGCCGCCGCGTCGGCCGCCGCGCTCTCGTCCGCGTACCCGAGCACGGCCAGGACGGGCGAGGACGGCGCCGCCACGAGGCGTACGGTCGCCTCGGTCAGGATCCCCAGCGTGCCCTCGCTCCCGCAGAACGACCGGGCCACGTCCGCGCCCCGCTCCGGCAGCAGCGCGTCGAGGGCGTAGCCGGAGATGCGGCGCGGCAGGCCCGCCGGGTAGCCGGTCCGCAGCGCCGCGAGGTTCGCTCCGACCAGCTCGCGCAGCCCGTCCGGCGCCCCCGCCCAGTCCCGGCCGAGGCGCAGCGTCTCGCCGCCGTACGTGAGGACGTCGAGGCCCAGCACGTTGTCGGCGGTCGTCCCCCACGCCACCGAGTGGGCTCCGCACGCGTTGTTGCCGATCATGCCGCCGAGGGTGCAGCGGCTGTGGGTGGACGGATCGGGCCCGAAGGTGAGTCCGTGCGGGCGCGCCGCCTCGCGCAGCCGGTCCAGGACCACCCCCGGCTGGACGACGGCCGTCCGCGCCTCGGGGTCGACGGAGACGATCGCGCGCATGTGACGGGTGAAGTCGAGCACGACGCCCGTGCCGGTCGCCTGCCCGGCGATCGACGTGCCGCCGCCGCGCGCGACGACCGGCACCTCGAAGTCCCGGCAGACGGCCAGCGCGGCGGCCACCTCCGCCGCGTCGCGCGGGGCGACCACGCCGAGCGGCACGCGCCGGTAGTTGGACGCGTCCATCGTCATCAGGGCGCGTGCCGTGGCGCCGAAGTCGACGTCCCCCAATCCCGCCGCGCGCAGCGCCGCCTCCAGTCCCTCGTCCACTCCCTCGTCTTTTCCCACCAGGCCAGGATGTCTCACTCGTCGTCTCATCCGGCGGACATCGTCTGCCGCGACCGTTCCGACCGGATACGCTCCGCCTCGTGGCTGAGATCCAGATTCCCGCTGACATCAAGCCCGCCGACGGCCGTTTCGGCGCGGGCCCCTCCAAGGTGCGTACGGAGGCGCTGGACGCCCTGGCCGCCACCGGCACCTCTCTCCTCGGCACGTCCCACCGCCAGGCCCCGGTCAAGAACCTGGTCGGCGAGGTACGTGCCGGAGTGCGTGACCTCTTCTCGCTGCCCGAGGGCTACGAGGTGATCCTGGGCAACGGCGGCTCGACCGCCTTCTGGGACATCGCGACCCACGGGCTGATCGAGTCGAAGTCCCAGCACCTCAACTTCGGCGAGTTCTCCTCCAAGTTCGCGAAGGCCGCGAAGCTGGCCCCCTGGCTGGCCGAGCCGACCGTGATCTCCTCCGACCCGGGCACGCACCCGGAGCCGCGGGCCGAGGCGGGCGTCGACGTCTACGCGTTCACCCACAACGAGACCTCCACCGGTGTCGCGGCCCCGGTCAAGCGGGTCGCGGGCGCCGACGACGGCGCGCTGGTCCTGGTCGACGCGACCTCCGGCGCGGGCGGCCTCCCGGTCGACATCACCGAGTCGGACGTCTACTACTTCGCCCCGCAGAAGTCCTTCGCCGCCGACGGCGGTCTGTGGCTGGCGGCGTTCTCGCCGGCCGCGCTGGAGCGGGCGAAGAAGATCCACGAGTCCGGCCGGCACATCCCGGAGTTCTTCTCCCTGCCGACGGCGATCGACAACTCGCTGAAGAACCAGACGTACAACACCCCGGCCCTCGCGACCCTCTTCCTGCTGAACGAGCAGCTGAAGTGGATCAACGGCCAGGGCGGTCTGGACTGGGCCGTGGCCCGTACGAAGGAGTCCTCGCGGAACCTGTACGGCTGGGCCGAGGAGTCCAAGTACGCGACGCCGTTCGTGACGGACCCGGCGAAGCGCTCGCAGGTCATCGGCACGATCGACTTCTCGGAGGAGATCGACGCGGCGGCGGTCGCCAAGGCGCTGCGCGCCAACGGCATCGTGGACACCGAGCCGTACCGCAAGCTGGGCCGCAACCAGCTGCGGGTCGCGATGTTCCCGGCGATCGACCCGGCGGACGTGCAGGCGCTGACGGCCTGCATCGACTACGTGATCGAGAAGCTGTAGCCGAGCTGTAACCGCGTTCTCACGAGGGCCCGACGTCGGACATGACCGATGCCGGGCCCTTCGCGTGGCTCAGCCGCCCTGTGCCTTCACATGGCTCAGCCGGCCTGTGCCTTCACGTGGTCGATCACCGCCGTGAACTCCGCGGTCGGGGAGAACTCCACGAGGTCGACGTCCTCCAGCGCCTCGGGAGCGTGACCGGGTCCCCAGTAGTAGGCCTGTCCGGCCTCGTAGAACTCGTCGCCCGAAGCGGTCCGCATCCGGAGCCTGCCTTTCAGCACGTACCCCCAGTGAGGGCACTGGCACATGTCTCCTTCCAGGCCCTTGAGCGCCGGCGCCATGTCGGTGCCCTGGGGAAGGTGCATGAAGGAGACGGTCAGATCGCCTCCGGCCTCCTGCATACGGAAGTCCAGGCCGCCGCCCTCCATGGCGACAGGGGTGTCCTCGCGAGTGAATCCCGTCATGACTCCTCCACTCATCCGGTCTCCTTCCAGTCTCGACCCGGCGGGGCGCCCGGTCGACGCGGGAGGATCAGCGGCTGATCATCGGCCGATCACCTGCCGAAGGACCTGCCGAAGGACCTGCCGAGCGTCTGGGACCCGCGCACGGGGAGCGGAAGGAACACCGCCGTGAGCTCCTCGACGGCTGCGAGAGGCGTCCGACGAGGGCTGCCAGAGGCGTCCGAGGTGACCCGGTCAGCCGCGCCGCAGGAGGCGCTTGCCGCCGATGACGAGGGCGGTGGCGAGGCCGAGGACGACCACGCCGAGCGTGAAGTTCCCCTCCTCGCCCTGCCCCTTGCCCGGCGGGGCGGTCGCCGCTCCGGACGCCGACGGAGCCGGTCCACTGCTCTCCGGGGACGGGGTCTCCACCCCCACCCGTACCACCCGGCTCTCCTTCCCCTCCGAGCCGAACATCAGCGCCGAGCCGTCCTTCGTGTACGTCACCGACTCCGCCTGCCCCTGGAAGGGCGCGCCCACGGACTCTCCCTCGCCGCCCGCGAGACGCCCGTCTTTCCAGCCGTAGGACTTGGCGGTGAAGTAGCCGCGTAGAACGAGGGTCCCGCCGTCCGGGGAGAAGGCCCCGTCCGTCACCCACGGCACCTCCCCGATCCGCCGGAAGACGTTCGTCCCGGCCGACGAGAGCCGCTCGGGGCCCGCGTACAGGCCGCCGCCGTCCTCGTTCTTGCTGGCGATGTAGACCCGGCCGGTCTTCGGATGGACCATCAGCGCCTCGGCGTTGCGGGGCCCGTCGGCGTACTTCACGTCGTACTGCTTCGCCTGGACGGTCTGGTCCTTCAGCCGCTTCGGCTCGGGGAAGCGGTAGATCCACACGTGGTTCCACGAGCCGTCGAGGTTGTCGCCGATGTCGCCGACGTAGATGTTCCCGTCCGGGCCGACAGAGATGGCCTCCATGTCGCGGGGGGTGCCGACGCCCTTCATGGTGAGCGTCGCGACCGTTTCGCCTGTACGGGAGTCGATGCCGTAGATCAGTGCGGCGTCCTGGTCGTTGTGCGTCCAGTAGACGCCGGGGTGGGCGTGGCTGGCGGCGAGACCGCTGGACTCGGTGATCCGGGGGTCCTTGACCGTGAAGTCCTGGTCCGCCTCGGCCGCTCCGGCCGGGGCGGCCGCCATGAGCAGGACGAGGGCCGCGGCACCGGAGGCGTACAGGAACGAGCGCATGGGCCCAAGCCTGCCACGGGTGCCGGGTGAACCGGCCCCGCAGGGCGCGGGGTTCGGCCTCGGCGCGGGAGGCCCGGCGGCCCCGTCCGGGGCGCCTTCCCGGCGCCGTGTCGGGGATCACGTCGCAGGCCGCGGCGACTGTCGGTGATGATGGTCGCCATGCGTTTCATGTTCGTCGGTGACAGTTGCACGATCGGCAGCGCCGGCGACTGCACGTGGCGCTACCGGATGTGGCAGCACCTGGAGTCCGGCTTCGACGGCCCGTACGACATCGTCGGCCCGCGCACCGAGCTGTACGACAAGGAGACCGGCGCGGCCGGCTCCGACGCGTACGCGGACCCTGCCTTCCCCGTGGCCGCCCGGCGCCATCTGGCCGGCTGGGGCGAGGGCTGGCTGCACATGGCACCGCTGATCGGCGAGGCGGTGACCGCGACGAAGGCGGACGTCCTGCTGGTCTTCCTCGGCCTGATCGACCTGGGCTTCTACACGAACAGCGATCAGACTGCCGCCAACGTCCGCGCCTTCGTGGCCGCGGCCCGGGCGGCGAACCCGCGCATCCGGGCCGTGATGATGCCGGTCATCCCCAACGTCCGCGCGGAGTCCGACGCCCCCTTCGCCGCCGAGTGCGACCGCTTCAACGAGCTGCTCGCGAAGACGATCGCCGACCTGGACACGGCGTCGTCCCCGCTGCTGCTCGCGACGACCCCGGAGACGTACGACATCCACACGGACACCTACGACGGCACCCACCCCGCCCCCTCGGGCGAACACAAACTGGCGGCCGCCTTCGCGGACGCGATGCACCAGGCGTGGGGACTGGGGTCCCCGTACGAGGGCGTCGCGGCCGCCGCCCCGTGAGGTAGCGCCCACCGCCGGGGTCGGCACCCCGACAGCCGCCCGCGCCGGGGCCGGCCCGGCCCCAACCGCTGCCTCACGCCGAGCGCGTGAGGCGGTTCGCCAGGGTGGACAGGGTGTACGCGCCGATGCCCAGGACGACCTCCAGGGCGTTCTGGCGGTCGTAGCCGTGCTGGAAGAAGCGGGCCAGTTCGGCGTCGCTCACCGCGCCCGACGAGGCGAGGACCTGGTGGGTGAACCGCCGGATGGCCTCCAGTCGTTCGGGGTTCTCCGGCGGGCCGAGTCCGGCCAGTTTCGTCTCGTGCAGCGTGACGCACAGATGGCACTGGTTGCGGGTGGCGACCGTCAGGATGACCGTTTCGCGGGAGTGCGGGTCCAGGGTCGTGGACTCGAACAGCGCGCTCATCTTCAGGAAGCCGTCCAGGGTGTGCGGGGACGTCGCCATGCGGGCGACGGCCTGCGGGAGGTGGCCCCAGGCGGCGTTCACGGTCTCCATCGCGGGGCGGGCGGCGGCGGGGGCGGTCTCTACGGTGTGGTCGGTGAACAAGGCGGCTCCCGGCGGTAGAATCGACAACATGGTTGACCATGAGGAGAAGGAAAACGTAAACCAGGTTGTCGATGAGGGCAAGGGGTTCGAGCTGCCGCTCCTCCTCTTCGCCGGCTTCCGCACCCTCATCGACCGCCTCCACGCCGAACTCGCCCGACAGGGTCACCCCGACCTCCGGCCCGCCCACGGCTTCGCCATGCAGGCCATCGGCGCCGACGGCGCCACCGCCAGCGAGATCGGGCGACGGCTCGGCGTCTCCAAGCAGGCCGCCGGCAAGACCGTCGACCGCCTCCTCGCCCTCGGCTACGCCGAACGCACCGACGACCCCGCCGACGCCCGCCGCAAACTCGTCCGCCTCACCCCGCGCGGATTCGACGCCCTCGCCCGCTCGGCCACGGTCTTCGACCGGCTCCGCGCGGAGTGGGCGGACACTCTCGGCCCCGAGCGCGTACGGGAGATGGAGGCGGCACTGCGCGTCGTCGTACCCGCGGAGACGGCGTACCGGCTCGACGCGACGAGCTGGCTCGGCGGGGCGTGACGCCTTCCGCCGCCCCGCCGCTCACCCCGCCCCGCCGCTCACGCCGGTCCCCGCCCGCACATCGCCGCGATCGACTGCGCCACCGTGTCCCCGTTCCCGTCCCGGCCCGTCTCGTTCGCCCGGAGGAACCACGGGAAGGTCTGATGGTGCAACGTCACCCCCGAAGGCTCGAGCAGTCCTCCCACAGCGCGGTCCGTGCCGTCGCACGCCGTCGCGGCGCCCGTCGTCGCGTAGAGGTCCACGAAGCGGGCCCCGTGACGCTTCGCCTTCGCCGCCGTCAGGGTGTTCAGCCGCACCTGGACCTTGTCGTCGAGCACCGGCCACGCCGCCTCCGGCACGTCCCCCAAGGGCCGCCCGGCGCCTCCCGGGAGTTCCGTACGGCAGCGCTTCCGGTCCTTCGGAACCAGCCGCGGATAGCCCATCAGGACGACATCCGCCGAAGGGGACTCGCTGTCGATCTCCGAGAACAGCTTGTCCAGGTCCTTGCCCGTCTCCTCGAACCGCGCCTCCAACCACGCCGCGCCCGCGCCCTTCGTGAAGTACGCGGCGCACTCCCCCGCCGGGGAGTTCGCGTCCACCGGAGCGTCCGGCAGCAGCGCCCCTTCCGTACCGCGCAGCCGCACCGAGCACTGCTTGAGCACCCGGCCGATCCCCACCGTCTCCGCGCCCAGACCCACCACCACCAGCCGGGTGTCCTTCGTCAGGGCGCGCTTCTGAGGGGCGGCCGTCAGACCGCCGCCGAGGTCCTGCCCCTCCCAGACGTGGTTGAGCCGGGCGCCCGCGCAGGAGACGTCCGCCGTGATGTCGAGCAGGATCGCCTGGTCGGCGAGCTGGTCCTCAATCACGTCCGGCAGGTTCTCCGCAGCCCGTACGCACAGCAGCGCGCCACCGTCGACGGGGGCGATGCCGTAGCTTCCGACCGACGCGTCACCGAGGAAGACCGTCGGCACCTTCCCGGCCACCGCCGAAACACCCGCCCTGGCTGCCCCCTCCGCCCCCTCCACCGGAACACCCGCCCCGGCCGCCCCCATCGTCCCCACCGTCGCCACCAGCGACGCCGCCGCCATCCACGCCCTGCCCCTGAGCCCCATGCCCGCATTGAAGCGCTCCGACCGGCCCGGCTCACCGCGCCCGGCACAAGCTCACCCGCGTGAGCGATGTGACCGGATCCAAACCCTTGCTTCGAGCGCGCTCCAACGCCTTGGCTGTACAACCATGAAGTACACGCAGCTCGGACGCACCGGACTCAAGGTCAGCCGACTCGTCCTCGGCACTATGAACTTCGGACCCCAGACCGACGAGGCCGACAGCCACGCGATCATGGACGCCGCGCTCGGCGCGGGGATCAACTTCTTCGACACCGCCAACGTGTACGGCTGGGGTGAGAACAAGGGCCGCACCGAGGAGATCATCGGTAGCTGGTTCGACCAGGGCGGCGGCCGCCGTGAGAAGACCGTGCTCGCCACCAAGGTGTACGGCAACATGTCCGCCGACGCCGACCATGTCTGGCCCAACCACGACCGGCTCTCCGCCCTCAACATCCGCCGCGCCGTCGAGGCGAGCCTCAAGCGGCTGCGGACGGACTACATCGACGTCTATCAGTTCCACCACATCGACCGCCGGACCCCCTTCGAGGAGATCTGGCAGGCGATCGACGTCCTGATCCAGCAGGGCAAGATCCTCTACGCCGGCTCATCGAACTTCCCCGGCTACAAGATCGCCCAGGCCAACGAGGCCGCCGCCCGGCGCGGGATGGTCGGGCTCGTCAGTGAGCAGTGCCTCTACAACCTCGCCGAGCGGCGCGCCGAGATGGAGGTCATCCCGGCCGCCCAGGAGTACGGCCTCGGAGTCATCCCCTGGTCGCCGCTGCACGGCGGACTGCTCGGCGGAGTCCTGAAGAAGGAGAGCGAGGGCAAACGACGGGCGGCCGGGCGGTCGGCGGACTCGCTGTCCAACACCTCCGTACGCGCGCAGGTGCAGGCGTACGAGGATCTCCTCGACAAGCACGGGCTCGAGCCCGGCGAGGCGGCGCTGGCCTGGCTGCTCACCCGGCCCGGGGTGACCGGTCCGATCGTCGGCCCGCGCACGGCCGAGCAGCTGGAGAGCGCCCTGCGGGCCGTCGAGCTGGAGCTGCCGGAGGAGGTACTGGCCGGGCTCGACGAGGTCTTCCCGGGGCCGGGGCCGTCGCCGGAGGCGTTCGCCTGGTAGACGGCGGTCTCAGGTCCGCTAACCGACCACGGAGGCCGCCGCGATGATCACGAACATCAGTACAAGCACGCCGGCCATGATCCGGTTACGGGTTTTCGGGTCCACCCTTCGAGGTTAACCCGCCCCGCCGAGCGGCCAGGCGCCGACCGTCTCGTACCGCGGCTGCTCTCCCGGCACACCGCTCGCCGGGAGGCGGCTGCGGACGAGGGCCAGCTCCGGCACCTGCCAGCGGGCGCCCTCGAAGGGCGCGAGCGCGTCGACGAACGGGCGCAGGTCCGTGTCCACACGGGCCCGGGCGATGGTCAGGTGGGCCTGGTAGCGGCGGTGCTCGTCCATCGCCACGCCCGACCGCCGGGCGGCGGCGTCGGCGCGCTCGGCGAGCAGCCGCAGCTCGTCCAGGCCGCCCGCGGCCCCCACCCACAGCGCGCGCCGGCCGAAGTGGCCGCCGCCGTGGAGGCGGAGGGGGAACGCCTCGGTGCGGTGGGCGGCGCGGGCGAGGCGCTCGTGGAGCTCGGGAAGCAGTTCCTCGCCGACCTCGCCCATGAAGGCGAGGGTGAAGTGCCAGGCGGGCCGGGAGGTCCAGCGCAGCTGGTCGGCGCCGGGGACGCGGGCCAGCCGGTCGACCACGCGGGCGAGCTCGTCGGCCTGGGCGCGGGGCAGCGGGACGGCAGCGAAAAGCCTCATGGGGAAAGTCTGGCAGCCCCTATCCTCGGCCGGATGGAGATCACGATCCGGAAGGGCGGGACGGACGACATCCCCGCGATACTCGCCATGCTCGACAGCGCCGTCGTCTGGCTCAACGGCAAGGGCATCACCGGCCAGTGGGGCACCCAACCGTGGTCCTCGCGGCCGCGAGCGGTGCGCCAGGTCGAGGAGACGGTGGCCGAGGGCAGCCCGTGGATCGCCGAGATCGACGGCGTCCCGGCGGGCACCCTCACCCTGACCCCGCACCCCGGCCCGCACGTGCCGCCGGTGGACGAGCCGGAACTGTACGTCCGGCTGCTGGTGACGGACGCGCGGTTTCACGGACGGGGCGTGGGTGCGGCGCTCCTGGCGCACTCGGTGGAGGAGACGCGGCGGCAGGGTCTCTCGCTGCTGCGGGTGGACTGCTTCGCGGGGAGCGGGGGGCGGCTCGTGGCCTACTACGAGCGCCAGGGCTTCACGCGGACGGAGCCCTTCAGCGTGGGCGACTGGCCGGGCCAGGTCCTGGAGCGCCGAGTCGGATCGCGGCCCGGAACGCCAGCTCCGACCGCCGCCTGAGGGGGCGGGTCCTACCCCGGCCCGGAGCGCCGAGTCCGGCCGCGGCCGGCCAGAGGGGCGGGTCTGCCCGTGGCCCGGAGCACCGGCTCTGACCGCCGCCGGAGGGAGGCAAGGCTGGCCCCCGTACGGAGCGCCCAAGGCCGGCTCCGGCCCGGAACGCCAGGTCCGACCGCCGCATGAGGGGGGCGGGCGCGCGTCCCGACCCCGCGCGGTGGCGTTACGCCGCCGTCGCCAGGCGTTCGCGGGCCACGAAGCGGACCTGCGGGTGGCCGTGGTGCCAGGTGAAGGACATCTTCAGGCCGCCGACCCGCGCGAGGATCAGGCCGACGACGCCGGCCGCCGTCAGGGAGAGCAGGCCGCCCGTGGCGAAGCCGACGCGCGCGCCGTAGGTGTCGGTGATCCAGCCGAGGAGCGGCGCGCCGATCGGGGTGCCGCCGGCGAAGACCATCATGTAGAGGCTCATGACGCGGCCGCGCATGACCGGGTCCGTGGCCAGCTGGACGGCCGAGTTGGCGGTGATGTTGACGGTCAGGCCGAACATGCCGATCGGGACGAGCAGCAGCGCGAAGAGCCAGAACGACGGCGAGAAGGCGGCCGCGATCTCCAGGAGGCCGAAGACCACCGCCGCGCCCACCAGCATCCGCAGGCGGGAGCTGCCGCGCCGGGCCGCGAGCAGGGCGCCCGCGAGCGAGCCGGCCGCCATGAGGGTGTTGAGGAAGCCGTACGTCCCGGCGCCCACGTGGAACACGTCTTGGGCGAAGGCGGTCAGCCAGATCGGGAAGTTGAACCCGAAGGTGCCGACGAAGCCCACGAGGACGATCGGCCAGACCAGGTCCGGCCGCCCCGCCACGTACCGCAGTCCCTCGCGCAGCTGGCCCTTGCCGCGCGGCGCGCGCTCCACCTTGTGGAACTCGGCGGGGCGCATCAGCAGCAGGCCGGTGAGCGGGGCGAGGAAGAACAGGCCGTTGAGGAGGAACGACCAGCCGCTGCCGACGGTGGCGATCAGCAGGCCGGCGACGGCCGGGCCGACCAGCCGGGCGGACTGGAAGTTGGCGGAGTTCAGCGAGACGGCGTTGCGCAGCTGGTCCGGGCCGACCATCTCGGAGACGAAGGACTGCCGGGTCGGGTTGTCGACGACGGTGACCATGCCGAGCAGGAAGGCGACGAGATAGACGTGCCAGACCTGGACGTGGCCGGAGAGGGTCAGGGCGGCGAGCGCGAGTCCGCAGAGGCCGAGGGCGGCCTGGCTGATCAGGAGGATGCGCCGCTTCGGGTAGCGGTCGGCGATGACACCGCCGTACAGGCCGAAGAGCAGCATCGGCAGGAACTGCAGCGCCGTGGTGATGCCGACGGCGGCGGCGGAGCCGGTGAGGCTGAGCACCAGCCAGTCCTGGGTGATCCGGGCCATCCAGGTGCCGGTGTTGGAGACGATGGCGCCGGTGAAGAAGAGCCGGTAGTTCCGGATCCTGAGGGAGGAGAACGTTCCGCCGTTCTCGGTCCCCCGGGGGGTGTCGGTGTCGGGTTTGTGGACGGGTGCGGAGTCTGCTCCGGGTCCCGTACTCAAAGTGCGTCGCCTCCTCGGCGTCGGGATGTCTACAGGTGTGCGAGCTTCTCCATCACGGGGGCGGCGGCGCGCAGCTTGGCCCACTCGTCCTCGTCCAGGCCTTCGGCGAGGGTGGCCAGCCAGGCGTTCCGCTTGCGGCGGGACTCTTCGAGCATGGCCTCGGCCCGCTCGGTCTGGCTGACGACCTTCTGCCGGCGGTCGTCGGGATGCGGCTCCAGCCTGACCAGGCCCTTGGCTTCGAGCAGCGCGACGATGCGGGTCATCGACGGCGGCTGGACGTGCTCCTTGCGGGCCAGCTCGCCGGGGGTGGCGGAGCCGCAGAGAGACAGCGTGCCGAGCACCGACATCTCGGTCGGGCTCAGCGATTCGTCGACGCGCTGGTGCTTGAGGCGTCGGCTCAGCCGCATGACGGAGGAGCGGAGCGCGTTCACGGCCGCGATGTCGTCTGCGGTGCCGTGGGACAGGTCAGGCATGTTCTTTAGCGTAACTCATTACCCTAACTAAGTACCACTCGGAAGGGTGGCGCCCGCTTGTGTCACCCGAACGAGTGAGATGCATCCGGAAAGTGACGCAGCGGGCGTCCGGGCGGCAACCCTGACGTGCATGGGATCGACAGTGCTCAGCCTGCGCATCGACGGTGAGCTGCTCGACCGGCTCAAGGGACATGCCGCCAAACGCGGAATGAGCGTCCAGGACTATGTCGTCCGGACGCTCATTCGCGATGACTTCGACGAGCGGTTCCAGACCGCCGTCGACGAGACGGAGAAGTTCTACGGGGTGACGCGGCCTACGTGAGGCCGAGCGCCGGCATCGCGTAGTAGAAGACGAACACCGCCGACACGACGTACATCGCCACAGGGACCTCGCGGCCCCGGCCCGCGGCGAGCCGCAGGACGCTGAAGGCGATGAAGCCGATGCCGATGCCGTTCGTGATCGAGTACGTGAACGGCATCATCACCATCGCCAGGAACGCCGGCACCGCGATGGTGAAGTCGCTCCAGTCGATGTCCTTGACCGATCCGGCCAGGATCAGGAAGCCCACCGCGAGCAGCGCGGGCGTGGCCGCCTGGGACGGGACCATCGTCGCCAGCGGCGTGAGGAACAGCGCGACCGAGAACAGGCCGCCGGTCACCACGGAGGCGAGACCGGTGCGCGCGCCCTCGCCGACGCCCGCCGTGGACTCCACGAAGCAGGTGGTGGCGGAGGAGGAGGTCGCGCCGCCGGAGGCGACCGCCAGGCCGTCCACCAGCAGGACCTTGTTGATGCCGGGGAAGTTGCCGTCCTTGTCCGTCAGCTTGGCCTCGTCGCCGACGCCCAGGATCGTACCCATGGCGTCGAAGAAGCAGGACAGCAGCACGGTGAAGACGAAGAGGCAGCCGGTCAGCACGCCGACCTTCTCGAAGCCGCCGAACAGGCTCACCTCGCCGACCAGACCGAAGTCGGGCGAGGCGACCGGGTTGCCGGGCCAGGTGGGGGTGGTCAGGCCCCAGGAGGGGACGGTGGCCACGGCGTTGATCACCATCGCGACGATCGTCATCACCACGATGGAGATGAGGATCGCGCCCGGCACCTTGCGGATGATCAGGGCGAGGGTCAGCAGGGCGCCCAGGACGAAGACCAGGACCGGCCAGCCGGTGAGGTGGCCGTCGCCGCCGAGCTGGAGCGGGACGGTGGTGTGCGCGGCGTCGGGGATACGGGAGACGAAGCCCGAGTCGACGAGGCCGATGAGCATGATGAACAGGCCGATGCCGATCGCGATGCCCTTGCGCAGGCCCACCGGCACCGCGTTCATCACGCGCTCGCGCAGACCCGTCGCCACCAGCAGCATCACGACGATGCCGGCGAGGACGACCATGCCCATGGCGTCGGGCCAGGACATCTTGGGCGCGAGCTGGAGGGCCACGACCGTGTTGACGCCGAGGCCGGCCGCGAGGGCGATCGGAACGTTGCCGATCACACCCATGAGGAGCGTCGAGAAGGCCGCCGTCAGGACGGTCGCGGTGACGAGCTGGCCGCCGTCGAGCTGGTGCCCGTACATGTCCTTGGCGCTGCCGAGGATGATCGGGTTCAGCACGATGATGTAGGCCATCGCGAAGAAGGTGGCGAAACCGCCACGGACCTCGCGGGCGACGGTCGAGCCGCGCTCGGAGATCTTGAAGAAGCGGTCGAGGCCCGACACCGGCCCGTGGGGCGTGCCTGGCTCGGGGACGGTGGCCTTGGCGGCGGCCGTGGTGCTCATGGTGGGGGGTTCCTCTTCGAGGGTGCTATTTGGCGGTTCATACAAGGGAAACCCGCCAGAGGCAAACCGTTTCAGTATGAACACATGAACGAACGGGCGTCCATCTCCGCGCGTAGACCCTGCGAGCGGACACCTACACTGACGGCATGGCGAAGTGGACCCCCAAGCACGAGGCACCGGAACCCCTGGAGGGGCCCGTCGTCGGCACCATCACCGGCGGCACGATCCTGTGGTTCGTGCTCTTCCTCGTCCAGGTCCCCTTCTACAGCTGGTTCGACGACCGCGATCTGACCTGGTGGATCTGGACCTGCCTGGCCGGCGCGGGGCTCGGCCTGATCGGGATCTGGTACGTACGCAAGCGCGACGCGGCCATCAAGCGCGCCGAGGCCGGGCGCGCCGCCGAGGCGACCCCGGCCCCGTAGGACGCCGAAGGCCCGGCAGGCGCCGGGGCGACCTCCGGCCCCGTAGGCGACCCCGGCCCCGTAAGTGACACCGGCGGGCCCGTAGTACCCCGGGACCATTCCCGTCCTCCCCCGGTCGGATCTTCCGGCCTCTCGGCGGGTGAACGGCCCATTCCGGTCGTACCGTCGGAACCATGACTCAGCGGGCGAAGATCGATACCGGCGCGGGCGGCGGAGAGAGCGCGTCGACAGCGCCTCCCGTCGTGCACCGCGCCGCCGGACTGACCTCCGCCGAGGTCGCCGAACGCGTCGCCCGCGGCGAGGTCAACGACGTACCCGTCCGCTCCAGCCGCTCCACCACGGACATCATCCGCGGCAACGTCTTCACCCGCTTCAACGCGATCATCGGCGTGCTCTGGGTGATCATGCTCTTCGTCGCACCGATCCAGGACAGCCTCTTCGGCTTCGTGATCATCGCCAACACCGCCATCGGCATCATCCAGGAGCTCCGCGCCAAGAAGACCCTCGACGGACTCGCCGTCATCGGCGAGGCGAAACCCACCGTCCGGCGCGACGGAGTCACCGCCGCCGTCTCCACGTCCGAGATCGTCCTCGGCGACCTGATCGAACTCGGCCCCGGCGACAAGGTCGTCGTCGACGGCGAGGTGGCGGAGGCCGACAGCCTGGAGATCGACGAGTCCCTGCTCACGGGCGAGGCCGACCCAGTCGTGAAGAAGCCCGGCGACCCCATGATGTCGGGCTCGTTCGTGGTCGCGGGCGGCGGCGCCTTCACCGCCACCAAGGTCGGACGCGAGGCGTACGCCGCCCAGCTCGCCGAGGAGGCCTCCCGCTTCACGCTCGTCCACTCCGAGCTGCGCTCCGGCATCTCCACCATCCTCAAGTACGTGACCTGGATGATGGTCCCGACCGCGATCGGCCTCATCATCAGCCAGCTCGTCGTCAAGGACACCAACTTCAAGGACTCCGTCGCCCGGACCGTCGGCGGCATCGTCCCGATGATCCCCGAGGGGCTCGTCCTGCTCACCTCCGTCGCCTTCGCGATCGGAGTGATCCGGCTCGGCCGCAAGCAGTGCCTCGTGCAGGAACTGCCCGCCATCGAGGGCCTCGCCCGCGTCGACGTCGTCTGCCTCGACAAGACGGGCACGCTCACCGAGGGCGGCATGGACGTCACGGAGCTGCGCCCGCTGAACGGCGCGGACGAGGAGTACGTACGCAAGGTCCTCGGCGCCCTCGGCGAGTCCGACCCCCGCCCCAACGCCTCCCTCCAGGCCATCATCGACGCCTACCCGGACGCCGAGGAGTGGCGCTGCACCGAGGCGCTGCCCTTCTCCTCCGCCCGCAAGTACAGCGGCGCCGCCTTCAGCGAGGGCAACGGCGAGAGCTCCTCCTGGCTGCTCGGCGCGCCCGACGTGCTCCTGCCCGTGGGAGACCCGGCCCTCGCCGAGATCGACCACCTCAACGAACAGGGGCTCCGCGTCCTGCTCCTCGCCCGGACGACCCGCGAGCTCGACGCCCCCGACGTCGCCCACGAGGCGCGGCCCACCGCCCTCGTCGTGCTCGAACAGCGGTTGCGGCCGGACGCGGCCGACACCCTCGCCTACTTCGCCGACCAGAACGTGGCCGCCAAGGTCATCTCCGGCGACAACGCGGTCTCCGTCGGCGCGGTCGCCGGAAAGCTCGGCCTGTCCGGCGCGGCGAACACCGTCGACGCACGGCAGCTGCCCGCCGAGCGGGAGGAGATGGCCAAGGCGCTCGACGAGGGCGCGGTCTTCGGCCGGGTCACCCCCCAGCAGAAGCGGGACATGGTCGGCGCCCTCCAGTCCCACGGACACACCGTCGCCATGACCGGCGACGGCGTGAACGACGTCCTCGCGCTCAAGGACGCCGACATCGGCGTCTCCATGGGCTCGGGCTCCGAGGCGACCCGGGCCGTCGCCCAGATCGTCCTCCTGAACAACTCCTTCGCCACGCTGCCGTCGGTGGTGGCCGAGGGCCGCCGGGTGATCGGCAACATCACGCGCGTGGCGACCCTGTTCCTGACGAAGACCGTCTACTCGGTGCTCCTCGCCATCCTGGTGGTCTGCTCCCAGGTCGAGTACCCGTTCCTGCCGAGGCATCTGACCCTGCTGTCGACGCTCACCATCGGCGTCCCGGCCTTCTTCCTCGCGCTCGCCCCCAACAAGGAGCGGGCGAGGCCCCACTTCGTGAAGCGGGTGATGCGGTACGCGATCCCGGCCGGCGTCGTCGCGGCGGCGGCCACCTTCACCACGTACCTGCTCGCCCGCTCCCACTACACCGGCCCCGGCGCCCTCGACGCCGAGACGAGCGCGGCGACCCTGACCCTCTTCCTGGTCTCCATGTGGGTCCTCGCGATCATCGCCCGCCCCTACACGTGGTGGCGCCTGTGCCTGGTCGCCACGATGGGCGGTGGCTTCCTGCTTGTCCTCGTGGTGCCCTGGCTGCAGGACTTCTTCGCGCTGAAGCTGGTGGGCGTGACGATGCCGTGGACGGCGGTGGCGGTCGCGGCGGCCGGAGCGGGGGTGCTGGAGTTCGCGTGGCGCTGGGTGGACCGCAAGTTCCCGGCGTGAGGCGCACCGCGGCCCCGCATCCCTGACGTGGGTGCGAGGCCGCAGTCGTGCCGCTGGTGGATGCGGACAGGCGGACAGGCCCTAGTCGAACCAGCGGTCCCGCGCCAGTTCCGCCGTGCGGGACGGGTCCTCCAGGAGCGCCGCCACCTCGAAGCGGCGGGGCCACTGGCCCGCGGCCCAGGCGAGGCCGGCCGCCACGCCCTCCAGCGTCGCCGCGTGGATGGTGCCGTCCGGGGTCCGGCGCCAGTCCAGTTCGACGCCGCCGGCGTGGAGTTCCTCGTGCTCGATGTACGAGTCCGGGGTCGCCGGGCCCAGCAGGGCGTGGACCGAGAGCGGGACGTCGTGCTCCTCGCCGACCGTGGTGACCTCCGCGTCGACGGCCTCGCTCAGGCGACGGACCTGGAACAGCTCCGCCAGGTCGGCCGCGCGGGACGGGGAGACCGGCAGCAGAGGCAGGCCCCCGGTCAGCGGCAACAGGTCGGGGGCGTCGGCGACCAGGGCCTCCGAGGCGTCCACGACCACCAGCTCGCCGTCCACGACCGCGCGCAGCTCGTCGGGGAGGGTGACCTGGTCGGGGTCCAGGTCGGCGAGCGCGGTGTAGAGGGCGTGCAGCTGGGCGCCGCTCACCTCGCGCTCCGGGTCCGCGAGGCGGGCCAGGAGCTCGGCCGCGCCGCCCGGCTCGTCGAGGAGCGCGGCGACCGAGGTGCGTACCCCCAGGGCGCGCAGGACCTGCTCGTCCTCGAAGCCGGTCGCGTCGGCGGAGTCGTACAGGCCGAGGAGCAGCGGGTCCGTGCCCGCGGCCCGCAGGCCCGCCGGGCGGCGGCCGTCCAGGACGGGGTGGTCGCGCAGCCACCACGCGGTGTACGGCCGGACGGTCTCGGTCGTCCCGTCCGGCATCAGCACCCGTACGGGCTGGGTGAGCGCGTCCCGCAGCGGCGGCCGGGCGAGCAGGGCCAGCGCCTGCGGCCAGGCGTCGTCGTCGACCAGGTCCAGGTCCCGTACGGCGACGATCTCGGTCGCCACCGGGGGCACCGGGGAGTCGGGGAGCCGGTCGAGGACGTCCTCGCACCACACGTCCACCGCGTCGAGCAGTCCGGCGTCGTCGGGCTCGGCGAAGTCGCCTTCGCGGGGCTCCAGTTCGTCCGGGTCGAGGACCAGATCGGTGGCCCGGACCAGGGTGAAGTTCGCGAGCACCCCGCAGGCGGCCAGCGGCTGCTCGCCCCAGCGTTCGGCCAGTTCGGCGTCACAGAGGGCGAGTTCCCCCTCGCGCATCACGGATGCGAAGGGGCTGCCGGGCAGCACCAGTTCGCCGGCGGGTGCCATCTCCCCGTCCTCGTCGGGCAGGGCCAGCGCGCCGAGCCACGGCTCGTCGCCCGGCTCCAGCTCCGCGTCCCGTACGAGTGCGAGGACGGTCTCGGCCAGCTCGTCGGCGTCGAGGGTGTCGGCGTCCTCGTCCCAGATCTCCCCCGCGTCGAGTGACGCGGCGACCGCGGCCCTTACCTGCGGCGTCGTCAGCACCGCGCGGGGCGTGGCGGGCAGGGCGCCGAGCTTCTCCAGGAGGGGATGGGCGGCCTCGGGGTGGGCGACCTTGAGACCGAGGCGGGTGAGGTCGGCGGGGGTGCGGTCCTGGGGCAGCAGGACGTGCCGGGGCCCGATGGTGGTACGGACGCGGGCGGCGGGGGCGGCCGGCGCCTCCGGGTCGGTGTCGTACGCCTCCGGGCTCGGGGTGCCGGCCGCGGTCGTGCCCGCCAGCGGCACGGGCAGGCCGGTCAGCCGGTCCGGGTCCACGCCCGCGAGGGAGTCGTACAGCCGCCACCACCACGACGGCGCCCGGTCCACCCCGGCGAGCCGGTCGATCGCCTCCGTCAGCGGCACCCGCCCCACGCCCAGGTTGCGCAGCTCGGGCCGCCGCTCCAGGCCGGCCGGCAGCAGCGTGGGGAAGACCTCCGAGAGGACGGCGACGGTGTCGGCGCCCGCGCCCTCCACCACCTCGGCCTCCACGGGCCGCAGCGCGGGCAGCTCCTCGGAGGGGGCCGCGGGCGCCAGGAACGCCACCCGCGGCAACCGCCGCAGGATCGCGGCCCGCAGCTCGCCGTCCAGGGCTCCCTTGCCGAGCGGGCCCGGCACCAGGTCGATCGTGGCGACCGTCACCGGCTGCCAGTCGGCGAGGAGTTCGGCGTAGGCGTCGGCCGCGCGCTCGACCAGGAAGTCGGTGAGCGGGCCGGGCGCCGGGTGACGCCGGGCGGTGTCCAGGGGCAGCGAGGCGATCAGCAGGGCGGGCAGGCCGAGCGGCTCGTCGGTGGGGGTCGGCGCGTGGACGACGGACGCGGTACGGGGGAACTGCGGGGCGCCTTCGCGGTCCACGGGGACGGCCCAGGTCACCGTCCAGTGCGGGCGCAGCCGTTCCTCGACGGGGCGGTCCTTGAGGAGGGCGGGGTCGAGCGGGCCGCCGTGGCTGACGGTCCGCCAGCGGTGGACACCGGCCGGGGAGGCGGTGTCCTCGATGCGGACGTACCCCTCGTCCTCGGAGCGCTTGAGGACCCGAACGCCGTCGCCGGTGTCCACGACGATCTCGGCGAGGCCGGGCAGGGTGAGGAGCAGGGCGTCGTCGATGGAGTCGAGGAGCCGCTCGGCGAGGTCGACGGCGGCGGCGTCGCGCAGCGGGAGGACGACGACGGTGTCGTATCCGTCGGGGGCGGTGCCCTCGGCGGGCAGCGGAAGGCGCAGCAGGGGCACGTGGCCGTCGCGGCGGCGCAGCTCGTCGCCGAGGCCGGGGCTGTGGCGGGCGGCGTCGGCGGCCAGTTCGCGGGCCTCGGCGAGGGACCAGCGGACACCGCCGTGACGGCCGAGGACGGCGGGTTCGTCGCTGACGGCGAGGACGGCGGCGAAGCCGACGCCGAAGCGGCCGACGGCGGTGGTGTCGTGCTCGCGCTTGGCGGAGGCACGCAGGGTGGACAGCGACTCGACACCGGTCGCGTCCAGCGGCGCACCGGTGTTGGCGGCCGCGAGGACGGCGGGGGCGTCGGGGCCCGCCGGGTGGAGGGTGAGGCGGAGACGGCCGGTGACGCCCGCGCGGCGGGCGGCGTCGGCGGCGTTCTGGGCGAGTTCGACGACGAGACGGTCGCGGTAACCGCCGAGGGCGAGATCCTCCTCGGCGTTGGCGTCCTCCCGGAACCGGGCGGGCCCGGCCCCCCAGGCATCGAGCACGCCCCGCCGCAGCCGCGCGGTACCGAAGGGGTCGGCTCCGTCGGTCGACGTCCTGACGCTGACGCTCACGTCTGACTCCACTCTGCGGAACGGTATGGGGCAGGGGCCCGAAGGTACCGCGACCAGCACCGGTCCGGCGCCGAGGGCCACGACGGCCGCCACGCGGGCGCTCCCCGTGTGGGCAATCGTCCCGCATGGCTGGGGCCCCGGACGGAGTCCGGAGGAGGGCGGCACACGGGACGGCACCCTTGCGGGCGCGTCCGCTCCGGCCGGCCCGCGCCACGAGGCGCGTCCAGCACCTGGACCCCCGGTCAGCGCGGGCTCCTGGGAGCGGGCCCCGGCTCCCGGCTACGAGTGGCCCAGGTCCTCCGGGGTGCCGTCCGGTTCCGTGACCGAGCCGGAGTCCTTGGCCGGGCGGAGCGGGAACTCGTCCGCCGCCATCGAGTCGTGCACCGGCGGCGCCGGGCGCGGGGGCTTCGGCATGACCGCCGCCTCGGAGTGCCCGCCGCAGCCGTACGAGAGGGACACGACCCGCCCGTCCGCCGGGGAGAACTCGTTGGCGCACACGCCGAACGCCTGCTTCAGGGAGCCGGCCAGCGGCACCAGGAACCCGCAGGACTCGCAGGACGCCGGTGCGGCCTGCGCCATCGGCGTCTTCGCGCCGAACGACTCGTCCCAGCGGTCCGCCGCCACGTGCAGCCCGTACCTGGACAGCACCCGCGCCCGCCGCATGCCGAGCTCCTCGGCGAGGGCGGCGATCGCACCCCGCGACGGCGTACGGGAGACGATCTCGGCGTCCTCGGCGTCGAGATGGTCCGCCATCTCCTCCGAGACGGCGGAGTTCGGCGGCGGGGCGTCCTCACCGGTGTAGCCGGGCTCCAGGCGCAGGTCGTCCTGTTCCGTGGGCAGCAGGTCGCCCGGTCCCATGTCGCCGGGCCGCAGGCGCTCGCTCCACGGCACCCACTCGGGCGCGAGGAGCGCGTCGGAGCCGGGCAACAGGACGGTCTCGTCGAGGGTGACGTTCTTGGCCCGGGAGGCCCGGGTGACCGTCACCGCCCAGCGCCAGCCGCGGTAGCCGGGCTCCTCGCACTCGAAGAAGTGCGTGACGACCCGGTCGCCCTCGGCGACGACCTCGACATGCTCTCCCACGATGCCGGGGGCGGCGGCCTCCTCGGCGGCCTCCCTCGCGAGGTCTACCGCCTCGGCGCACAGGCGGTCGGGGGTACGCGGGGTACGGCTTCGCGTCGTCGCAGCACTCACAGGTCTCGCTTCTCTCCTACGCCGTCTCACGGGTGCGCCGGCCGAGGAGCGGGAGCGATATCACCGGGCGGCGGGCGGAGCGGACCAGGGGGCCGCATCGACGTCCGCACCCGACATGTCTCGCGTGTCTCGGGCACACCTATCGTCATCCATTCTGCGGGATGCCGAAGAGGCGCGCGGCCGAGAACTTCCGCCGGTGGCGCGCTACGCACGCTACCCCCTCTGCCGCCCGCCGCCCACCTGCCCGTCCCAAGTGGCCCGTATCGCGGACGCCGGGACGGGGCCGGAGAGGACCGAAGAGGGCCGCCGGGCCGCGCTTCGGTTCGTACGGGAGGGGCGTGGGGCACTATGACGGAGTGGCAGCCGCACGGTCGACCGCACGATCCCACGATCATGCCGGGCCGCTCCGGAGAGCGGGCCGGTCGGTCGGGCGCGCCCTGCACCTGCCCTTCACCGGCACGGCGAAGGGGATCAGGAAGGCGACCCACGCGCACGGCGCGGGCGAGTCCGGCCTCGGCAAGCTGATCGAGCTGCACGCGGTGAACGGCGCCGGCGATGTGATGATCACCGTGGCGCTGGCGTCGACGGTCTTCTTCTCCGTACCCACGGACGAGGCACGCGGCCGGGTCGCGCTCTACCTGGCGATCACGATGGCGCCCTTCACCCTGCTCGCCCCCGTCGTCGGCCCCCTCCTGGACCGCATCCCGCACGGCCGGCGGGCGGCGATGGCGGGGGCGATGCTGACCCGGGCGGTCCTCGCCGTCACCATGTCCGCGGCGGTGGCCACGGGCGGCATCGAGCTGTATCCGGCGGCGCTGGGCGTCCTCGTGGCCTCCAAGGCGTACGGGGTGGTCCGCAGCGCGGTCGTGCCACGCCTGCTGCCGCACGGCTTCTCGCTGGTCAGAGCCAACTCACGGGTGACGCTCGCGGGGCTCCTCGCCACCGGGATCGCCGCGCCGGCGGGCGCGGGGCTGCAGCAGATCGGGCCCGCGTGGCCGCTGTACGGGGCGTGCGCGCTGTTTCTGCTGGGCGCGTTCTGGGCGTTCCGCATGCCGCACAAGGTCGACTCGGCGAAGGGTGAGCGCCGGGCGCACCTGCTGACGCACGGGGAGAAGAAGCCGAGCCTGCGGACGGTCGGCCCGTCCGTGCTGCACGGCCTCCAGGCCAACGCGGCCCAGCGGATGCTCGCCGGGTTCCTGATCTTCTTCCTGGCCTTCCTGCTGCGCGAGCATCCGCTCGGGAACCAGAGCGCGGCGGTGTCGCTTGCGGTGGTGGCCGTCGCGGCGGGCGTCGGGAACGCGTGCGGCACGGCGGTCGGCTCGCTGCTGCGCGAACGCGGCCACGGCCCGGAAGTGATCATCGCCACGATGATCACGCTCGTGCTCGGCGCGGCGATCTGTACGGCGGTGTTCTTCGGCGGGGTGATGGTGGCGGTCCTGGGCGCGGTGGCGGGCCTCACGCAGGCGCTGTCGAAGCTGTCGCTGGACGCGCTGATCCAGCGGGACGTGCCGGAGGTGGTGCGCACGTCGGCGTTCGCCCGCTCGGAGACGCTGCTCCAGATGGCGTGGGTGGTGGGCGGCGCGATCGGCATCGCCCTGCCGCTGAACGGCACCGTGGGCATGTCGGTGGCGGCGGGCATCCTGGCCCTGGGCGCCCTTCTCGCGGTCCGCGGCCTCCTCGGGGCGGCCCGCAAGCCGCTCCCGCTCCGGCGCCCCGCGTAGGGCCGCCCGTCCTGCCTCGGGGGCCGGGCGGTGGAGGCGGGCGGTGAGGCCGCGGGGACGGAAAACGCGGCGCGCCGCACCCCCGCGTGGCGCAGCTCGACACGCCCGATAGCCTTCGGGCCATGACCGTTGCGTTCTTCACCGGCTCGCGCCGCCGGGCCGCCGTCGCCCTCGGGGCCGTCTCCGCCGGGCTCCTCGTACTCTCCGCCTGCGACAAGCCGACTCCGCTCGCGACCCTGACGGTCGGGACCGACTCCGTCCACTCCGAGGCCGCCTGCTACAACGACGGCGCCGCCATCAAGGAGTCGCAGATCCAGCAGTGCCTCAACAAGAAGGCCGAGAAGACCCTCACGGTCTCCATGGACGACAAGATCCGGTTCGGCGTCGACCCGGAGATCGCCGAGAAGGGCTGGACCATCTTCCTCGGTGGCCAGGCGGCCGAGCAGGAGCCGTACAAGAAGACGTACCGGACCATTCCGGCCAGCGCCTTCTTCTCCAGCCAGACCGGCGAGGTGCCCAACGAGACCCAGGTCACCCTCGTCGAGACCGACGGCAAGAAGCTGACCGGCATCTGGCACTTCGCGCTGAAGAAGGACTCCTGATCCTCCGGTGTTCTACCGGATCCTGATCGTGACGGCCGTGGCGGCGGAGGCGGACTCCGTCGCCCGCGGCCTCGCCTTCGGCGGGCCGGGCTCGGGCGAGCACCCGCTCCCGGGCGGCTTCGTCCTGCACCGCCACGCGGACACGGCCCCGAGACCGGGCGCGCCCGACAGCCCTGCCGCCGGGCCGCTCCCGGCGCGAGGCGCCTGGCCGCGTACCCCGGGCGCGGGGCCGGTTGCCCCGTCCCGTGCGCCGGACGCGGGGCCGATCCCAGCGGCCGACGCCGCGTCGCATACCTCTGCCGCCGAGCCGATCCCGGCACCGGACGTCGCGTCGCGTACCGCGGGCGCGGGGCCGATCCCGGCACCGGACGTCGCGTCGCATACCCCGGACGCGGGGCCGATCCCAGCGGCCGACGCCGCGTCGCATACCTCTGCCGCCGGGCCGATCCCGGTGCCCGGCACGGGCACCTCTCCCGTGTCCCCGCCCGATCCGGGGCTCGGTGGCGCCCCCTTCGGAACGCCCCCGCACGCCCCGCTCCGCCCCGTCGTCGACGTCCTCGTCGCCGGCGTCGGCCCGGCGGCGGCCGCGGCCGCCACCGCGACCGCCCTCGCCTGGGCATCCCGCGAGGACGCCCGGCCGGACGGCCTCGGTGGCACGGCCCAGCGGGCCGCGGCGCCCGCGCCGATCGCCGGCCCGGCGGACCCCACGCCCGCGCCCGGCGCCGCCCCGGCGGGAGACCCGGCAGCCGCACCGGCGCCTGCGGACCCCGGCCCCCACACGTCGGCCCACGCCCAGGGCCCCGGTACGCACTCGGCGGTGGCCGGCGCCCAGGCACCGGCGTCCCCGGACCACGGCCCCCACACGTCGGCCCTCGCCCCGACCCCCAGTACCCACGCACCCGCGCCCCCTCCCCCCGGGCCGTACGACCTCGTCGTCTCCGCCGGGATCGGTGGGGGGTTTCAGCCGCTCGCGGCCCTCGGGTCCGTCGTCGTCTCCGACGCGATCGTCGGTGCCGACCTCGGGGCCCAGACGCCCGACGGGTACCTGGCCGTCGAGGAGCTCGGCTTCGGGCGGTCCGTGCACCAGGTGCCGGAGTGGCTAACCGCGCGGATCTCCGCGGCGCTCACCGACGGCGCGCAACGCCACACCGTCGGGCCCGTCCTCACCGTCTCCACCGTCACCGGCACCGCCGAGCGCGCCGCCGAGCTGGCGAGGCGTCACCCCGGCGCCGCCGCCGAGGCGATGGAGGGCTTCGGGGTGGCCGAGGCGGCCGCCGCCCACGGCGTGCCCGTCGTCGAGATCCGGGCCGTCTCCAACGCCGTCGGTCCGCGCGACCGGGCCGCCTGGCGGATCGGTCAGGCCATGGACTCGCTGCGGTACACCTTCCAGCTGCTCAGCCACTCCGTCTTCGTGGAGCCCGCCCCATGACGCCCAAGCTCAAGATCGCGTACTCGCCCTGCCCGAACGACACCTTCGTCTTCGACGCCTGGGCCCACGGCCGCGTCCCGGGCGCGCCCCGGCTCGACGTGACCTTCGCCGACATCGACCTCACCAACGGGTGGGCGGAGAGCGGCTCGTCCGCGTACGACGTGCTGAAGGTCTCGTACGCCGTGCTGCCCTGGGTCCTCGACGAGTACGCGCTGCTGCCCTGCGGCGGGGCCCTGGGCCGTGGCTGCGGCCCGCTGGTCCTCACCCGTGAGCCGGGGGTCGACCTGACCGGGAAGACGGTGGCGGTGCCGAGCGAGCGCTCGACCGCCTATCTGCTCTTCCGGCTGTGGGCCGCCGACGTGGTCCCCGAGGGCGTCGGCGAGATCGTGGTCCTGCCGTTCCACGAGATCATGCCGGCGGTACGGGACGGCAAGGTCGACGCGGGCCTGGTCATCCACGAGGCCCGGTTCACCTACCAGAACTACGACCTCCACGCGCTCGCCGACATGGGCGCGCACTGGGAGGAGACCACCGGCCTGCCGATCCCGCTCGGCGCGATCATCGCCAAGCGCGCGCTGGGCGCGGACATGCTGCGGCGCCTCGCGGACGCGGCCCGCACGTCGGTACGGATGGCCTGGGACGACCCGGCCGTCTCCCGCCCGTACGTCCTGGAGCACGCGCAGGAGATGGACCCGGCGGTGGCCGACCAGCACATCGGGCTGTACGTCAACGAGTTCACCGCCGACCTCGGCGAGGACGGCTACGCGGCGGTCCGCGGTCTGCTCACGCGCGCCGCGGCCGAGGGGCTCGTACCGCCCCTCGGCCCGGACGCGCTGGCGTTCCCGTAGGCCCTCGGCCCACGGGAACGACCGGGACCCTCACGCCGACCGGGGACCTCACTCGACGAGCGGGGTCCTCGCGTCGACCGGGACCTCACACGTCGAGCTGGTCGGCCACCGCTCGCAGCAGGCCCGCGATCTTCTTGCCCTGCACCTTCTCGGGGTACCGGCCGCGCTCCAGCATCGGCGTGATGTTCTCCAGGAGCGTCGTCAGGTCCTGGACGATGGACGCCAGTTCGTCGGGCTTACGGCGCTGCGCCGCGGCGACGGACGGGGTCGGGTCGAGAACGGTGACGGAGAGCGCCTGGTCGCCGCGCTGCCCGGCCACGACCCCGAACTCCACGCGCTGCCCCGGCTTCAGGGCGTCGACTCCGGCAGGGAGCACCGACGAGTGGACGAAGACGTCGCCGCCGTCGTCGCGGGAGAGAAAGCCGAAGCCCTTCTCGCTGTTGAACCACTTGACCTTGCCGGTAGGCACGTCTGTCCTCGTCCTCGTACTCGATGGGTGCGCCGGGAATCCGGCTCTGGAGAGCGATACAGCGGGTCACCCGACCCGCCGGCACCAAGGCTAATGGGCTTCCGGCTGGTGACAAGACGTCGCCGGTTTGTTCCTTCGGCCTGGGAACTACCCTGGCCGAATGCGTAGTGAAACCCTTTCGGCCCCGGCGGGCGGCACCGCTCCGGGTGACGGACTCGTCCGCGCCGGTGCGATCGTCTTCATCATCGGCGCGGTGGCCACGCTGGTCACCGTCGCCCCGCTGTTCCTGGGGACCGATCCGTTCCCGCCCGTCGCGTACGCCGTGTGCATGCTGATGGGCGTCGGTTTCCTCATCGCGGGCGCCGGTGTGCTGCGCTCGATCGCGGCCCAGCGCCGTCAGGCGAGGACCGTGTCCGCTCAGGGCCGGTAGGACGCTTCCCGGGCCCGGTACCCCGCCAGCCAGCCACGGAACTCCGTCAGGTCGGGCAGCACGACGTCCGCGCCGGCGGCCCGCAGCTCCGCCTCGTCGCACGGGCCGGTGGCCACCGCCACCGACACGGCGCCCGCGTGCGCGGCGCCGCGCACGTCGCCGGTGTGGTCGCCGACGTACACGCCCGCGCCGTGCTCGCGCAGCGCCTCCGCCTTGCCCTCGGCCCACAGGCCGCCGATGACGGCGTCCGGGTCGATGCCGAGGTGGGTGAGGTGGAGCCTGGCGTGCGGCTCGTTCTTGGCGGTGACGACGATCGCGCGGCCGCCCGCCTCGCGAACGGCTTGAATCGCATCCCGGGCGCCGGGCATCGCGAGCGTCGGCGTGATCGCGTACGTGGGGTAGAGCGCCCGGTACTGCACGACCCTCTCGTCGATCTCCTCGGCCGGGAACCAGTGCGCCAGCTCGTGCTGGAGCGGCGGCCCGAGCCGGGAGACGGCCAGATCGGCGTCGATCGTGACGCCCGTCTCGGCGGAGAACGCCTGGTAGGCGGCCTTGATGCCGGGGCGGGAGTCGATCAGCGTCATGTCGAGGTCGAAGCCGACGGTGAGCGCGGTCATGGGGGCGGAAGTCATGCGGGCCATTGTGCCCGGATGTTCGAATCGGGCCGCTGCTTAGACTGAGCCAAGCCTTACCTACGTACGCCGCACGTCCTTCCGATAGGTCTCGATGACAGCCGCTTTCCGTTCCCGACGCGTTCTCGCGACCGCCGCCGCCGTCATCGCCCTTCTCCTCGCGATCCTGCTGAGCCTCGCCGTCGGCGCCCGCGCCGTCGCGCCCTCCACCGTTCTCGACGCGCTGCTGCACGGCGGTGCGAGCGACGACGCCCAGGTCGTACGCGAGCTGCGGGTGCCCCGGACACTGATCGGGCTGATGGTCGGCGCCGCGCTGGCCCTGGCCGGCACGGCGCTGCAGGGCATCACCCGCAACCCGATCGCCGACCCCGGCATCCTCGGCATCAGCCAGGGCGCCTCGGTCGGCGTGGTCATGGCCATGGCCTTCGCCGGGGTGCACACGCTGACCGGCTACGTGTGGTTCGCGTTCGCGGGGGCGGCGATCGCCTCGGTGGCGGTGTACGCGATCGCCTCCAGCGGCCGGGGCGGCGCGACACCGGTGAAGCTCGCGCTCGGCGGCGCCGCGATCAACGCGCTGCTGCTCTCGGTGACCACCGGGATCCTGACGACCAGGGCGTCGGCGCTGGACGAGTTCCGGTTCTGGCAGATCGGCTCGATCGACGGCCGGAACACCGAGGTGGTGGGCCAGATCTGGCCGTTCCTGCTGGTCGGCGCGGTGCTCGTGGTGTCGGTGGCCCGGGGCCTCGATGCCCTCGCGCTCGGCGAGGACGTGGCGAAGGGCCTGGGCCAGCGGGTCGCGACCGTACGGATCGTGGGCGGCGTGGGGGCGACCGTGCTCACCGGGGTGGGCGTGGCGGCGGCCGGACCGATCGCGTTCGTGGGCCTCGCCGTCCCGCACATCGCGCGGGCGATCGTGGGCGGCGACCACCGCTGGGTGCTGCCGATGGCGGCGCTCGCGGGGCCGGTGATGCTGCTGGTGTCGGACGTGATCGGCCGGGTGCTGTTCCCGCCGGGCGAGGTCCCGGCGGGGGTGATGACGGCGCTGATCGGGGTGCCGTTCCTGGTGACGCTGGTGCGCCGTAAGGCGGTGCCGGCATGACGGCGACGACTTCCGTGCGTCCCGCCGGGTACGGGATCGTCCGCGCCGGAGGCGGATCGTTCCTGCTGCACCGGCGCTCGGCTCTGGTGGCCGCCGGTCTGTCGGTCCTGCTGGCCGCGGTCTCCGTCGCGTACCTCTGTGTCGGCGAGAGGTTCGTCGCGCCGTCCGAGGTGCTGCGAGTGGTCTTCGGACAGCCCTCCCCGTCCGCGTTCGTCGTCGGGGACCTGCGCATGCCGCGCCTCGCGGTCGGTCTGATGGTCGGCGCCGCGTTCGGGGTGGCGGGAGCGCTCGTCCAGACCGTCGCCCGCAACCCGCTCGCGAGCCCGGACATCATCGGCATCAGCCAGGGCGCGGGAGCGCTGACGGTCGGCGCGATGACCTTCGGTCTCGCGTCGTACACCGTCCTGCCGTACCTGTCGATCGTCGGCGGGATCGCCGCGGCCGCGCTCGTGTACGTGTTCGCCTGGCGCGGCGGGCTGCACGCGACCCGGTTCGTCCTCATCGGCATCGGCTTCGCGATCGCGCTGCGTTCGCTGATGACCCTATTCATGACCAAGGGCGACTATCTGGTCGCCCAGCAGGCCCAGATCTGGATGACGGGCTCGCTCAACGGGCGCGGCTGGGACGAGGCGCTGCCGCTGCGCTGGACGCTGCTCGTGCTCCTGCCGGCCGTCCTGTGGGCGGCCCGCGCGCAGCGGACGGTGTCCCTGGACGACGACACGGCGACGGCGCTCGGCGTGCGGCTGGGCCGGGTCCGGCTGGGGCTCGTCCTCATCGGCGTCGTCCTGGCGTCCGTGGCCACGGGGGTGGCCGGGCCGGTCGACTTCGTGGCGCTGCTCGCCCCGCAGATCGCCCGCCGGATGACGCGTACCGCGCAGATCCCGCTGCTCTGCTCGGCCCTGATGGGCGCGTTCATCGTCGTCGCGGCCGATCTGCTGGGGAGGCGGCTGTTCTCACCGACCGAGCTGCCGGTGGGCGTACTGACGGCGGCGGTCGGCGCCCCGTATCTGATCTGGCTGATCGTGCGCAGTCGCACAGGAGGAAAAGCATGAGCAGGCTGACCGCGCGCGAGCTGACCCTCGCCTACGAGGACCGCACGGTCGTCCATGAGCTGGACCTCGCCGTCCCGGACGGGAAGGTGACGGTGATCGTCGGTCCGAACGCGTGCGGGAAGTCGACGACGCTGCGGGCGCTCGGGCGGCTGCTGAAGCCGGCGGGCGGGGCGGTCCTGCTCGACGGCGAGTCGCTGGCGAAGATCCCGACGAAGCGGATCGCGCAGGCGATCGGGCTGCTGCCGCAGACCCCGGTCGCACCGGAGGCGATCACCGTCGCCGACCTGGTGTCACGCGGGCGTCAGCCGCACCAGGCGTGGTGGAAGCAGTGGTCGGAGGCCGACGAGCGGGCGGTCCTCGACGCGATGGAGCGTACGGACGTGGCGGCGCTGGCCGACCGGTCGGTGGACGAGCTGTCGGGCGGGCAGCGGCAGCGGGTCTGGATCGCGATGGCGCTGGCGCAGGAGACGGATCTGCTGCTGCTGGACGAGCCGACGACGTATCTGGACATCTCGCACCAGGTGGAGGTCCTGGACCTGGTGCGCCAGCTGAACCACGGGCGCGGCCGGACGGTCGTCCTGGTCCTCCACGACCTGAACCAGGCGGCGCGGTACGCGGACCACCTGGTGGCGATGAAGGCGGGCCGGGTGGTGGCGGAGGGGCACCCGAGCGAGGTGGTGACGGCGGAGCTCGTGCGGGAGGTCTTCGGCCTGGACTCGGTGGTGGTCCCCGACCCGGTGACGGGCTCACCGCTGGTGGTCCCGGGAGCCCCGTGGCGCGCGGGCGCGGAGGCGAACGCCTGAGGCGGGCCGCGGGCGCGGAGGCGGACGCGACGCCTGAGGCGGCGCCGCAGGCGCGCGGGCGCGGAGGCCAGACCCGGACGCTGAGGCGGCGCCGCAGGCGCGCGGGCGCGGAGGCCAGACCCGGACGCTGAGGCGGCGCCGCAGGCGCGCGGAGGCGGACGCGGACGTCCGAGGCGGGCGGCCCCACGGGCGCGGAGGCGGAGGCGAACGCTTGAGGCCGACTTCGCGGGGCTCAGGCGTGGCGGCGGGAGCGCCAGAGGAGGAAGACCGCCGAGGTGATCGCCGCCGCGCGCAGCACCCACGGCCACGTCTCCGACAGCGCCGCGCCCATCGCGTCGCCGCCCGGAGCGATCGGCGCGCCCCAACGGCCCTCGACCCGGCCCCAGAGCCAGACCGCGCCCGCCGTGAGCACGAGGCCCGGCAGGATGACGACCGCCCACCGGGCTTCGGCGCGGGAGAGCCGGCGCGAGGCGTAGGCGAGGAGCCAGCCCACCGCGAGGGCGATGAGCGAGCCGAAGGCGGCGCCTCCGAGCAGCAGCAGCGCGGCCAGCACGAGGACCGGGCTGCCGAGACGGAAGCGGCGGCCCGCGGTGTCGGCTTCGGGGACCGGCTCGAGCGTCGGTTCGACGGCCGGTTCGAGGGCCTCGCGTCGCCGGAACCGTACGAGGCGGGTGAAGCGGCGCCGTGGCGTCGCGTCCTCCTCCTCCGCCTCGTCCCCCTCTCCGTCCTCGTCCTCGTCGTCGTCGCCCACGAGGGGCGGCTTCAGCAGCTCCGGGATCTCCACCCCGCCCCTGAACCCCGGCACCAGCTCGTCTCCGGGCCGCGGCCGGGGTACCTCGGTGCTCCACCAGTCCGGTTCGGTGTCGGCGGCCCCGACCTCGTCCGTTCCCGCCAGATGCGGCGGCGTCGGCCACCCCTCCTCCGTACGGGGCTGCGGCACCACAGGCGGCTCCGGCGCCGTGCTCACCGGCGTGCTCCCCGCCGCCCGGTCCACCACCTCGTCGGGCGTGCCCAGCTCCCGGAGGATGCCGCGAACCGTCCCCGGGGTCTCCTCGCCGGACGTGACGCGCCGACGGTCGATCTCGTTCCGAAGAGACGACACCAGCCGCATTCGCGCCCCCGACGGAAGCTGCCGCTGCTGAGCCAGATCGCCGACCCGGCTCAGATAGTCGAAGACAAGCTGGTCGCTCTCGATCCCCACAATGCCCCTCCACGGCCCGTACGCCCCGACGTTAGCGCCTGCGCAGGGGCTAACGTGGGGCGGATGGGGATCGGTGAGCTCGATCGGGAGGCGCACGTGCCCGCAGAATCCAGTGCCGCCGCTGCGCCGCGCACGCTCGCGGAGGCGCTGCGCGCCCGAGGCGACGAGGGGCTGGCCGCGCTGCTGCGCGCCCGGCCGGACCTCCTCTCCCCGGTGCCGAACGACCTGACGCAGCTCGCCACCCGGGCCGGTACCCGCGCCTCCGTGGTCCGCGCCCTGGAGCGGCTCGACCGGTTCACGCTCCAGACCGCCGAGGCCCTCGCCGTGGCCCCGGACCCCGCCCCGTACTCCGTACTCCTCGCCCTGCTCACCGGCGACGACGGCGACCCCGAGATCGAGGCGGCACTGCCGCGCGCGGTGGAGGCGCTGCGCGAGCAGGCGCTGGTCTGGGGCGAGGACGACCGGCTGCGGCTGGTGCGGACCGCGCGCGAACTCCTCGCGCCGTCGCCGCAGCACCCGTCGCCCACGGGCCTCGGGCCCACGGTCGCCGAAGCGACGTCCGGGATGTCGCCGGGCCGGATCCAGGAGATCCTCGCGGCGGCCGGGCTGCCGGCGACCCACGACCCCGTCTCGGCGGTGGCGTCGCTGACGCGGCTGTTCACCGACCGGGAGCGGATGGGCGCCCTGCTCGACACGGCGCCCTCGGAGGCGCTGGCCGTCCTGGACCGGCTGGTGTGGGGCCCGCCGTACGGCGAGGTGACGGCGAACCCGGCACCGCCCGTGCGCTGGCTGCGCGACCGTGGCCTGCTGCTGCCCGCCTCGCCGCGCACCGTCGTGCTGCCCCGGGAGGCGGCGCTGCACCTGCGCGGCGGCCGGGCGCACCGGATGCCGGAACCGCATCCTCCGGCGCTGTCGGTGCTGCGCGAGTACCGTCCACAGGTGGTGGACAGCGCGGCGGCCGGCCAGGCGTACACCGCGCTCGCGACGGTCGAGGAGCTGCTGAAGAGCTGGAACCAGGGCGGACCCGCCGTCCTGCGGGCGGGCGGCCTCTCGGTACGGGACCTCAAGCGGACGTCCGCCGCGCTGGACGTGACGGAGCAGGTCGCGGCGTTCTGGCTGGAGCTCTGTTACGGGGCGGGGCTGCTCGCCTCGGACGGCGAGGCGGACGAGCGGTACGCGCCGACGCCCGCGTACGACGACTGGCTGGACCTTCCCGCGGCGGAGCGCTGGGCCCGGCTCGTCTCGGTCTGGCTCACCGCGACCCGTACGGCGGGGCTGGTCGGCGCCCAGGACGCCAGGGGCCGCACGCTGTCCGCGCTCGGCCCGGACCTCGACCGCGCCGCGGCCCCGGAGGTGCGCCGCCGGGTCCTCACCCTGCAGGCCACCTTGCCGCCGGGTTCGGCGGCGGACCCGGAGACGCTGCTGGCCAGACTGCGCTGGGAGCGCCCGCTGCGGACGTCGCCGAACGTGACGGGGGCGGGCGGTGCGGGAGCCGGGGGTACGGGGTCCGCAGCCGGCTCCGGTGCCGGCACCGGCGACCGGCGCGCCGCCCACTCCCCCGACCTCCGGTCCCGGATCGCCCTGTGGACCCTCGATGAGGCCGAGATGCTCGGGATCACCGGCCGCGGCGCCCTCTCCTCGCCCGCGCGGGCCCTGCTCAACCTGCCCCTCGCCGAGGCGGCGCCCGAGTCGGTGACCGGCGGCGGGGTCGAGCTGTCCCTCGCCGCGTCCCGGGCGGCGACCCTGCTCGCGCCCCTGCTGCCCGAGGCCGTCGACCACGTCCTGCTCCAGGCGGACCTGACGGCCGTCGCGCCCGGCCCGCTCCAGCGGCCGCTCGCCGACATGCTCGCCGTCCTGGCGGACGTGGAATCGAAGGGTGGCGCGACGGTCTTCCGGTTCACCCCGGGCTCGGTGCGGCGCGCGCTCGACGCCGGGCGCAGCGCGTCGGACCTCCACGCGTTCCTGACGGCGCACTCCCGTACGCCGGTGCCGCAGCCTCTCGCGTACCTCATCGACGACGTGGCGCGGAAGCACGGCCATCTGCGGATCGGGGCCGCCTCGGCGTACGTGCGCTGCGACGACGACGCGCTCCTCGGCGAGATCATGGCCGACAAGCGGTCCGCGTCCCTGCGGCTGCGCCGGCTCGCGCCGACCGTCCTGGCCGCCCAGACGGACCCTGCGACGCTGCTCGACGGGCTGCGGTCGATGGGGTACGCCCCGGCCGCCGAGTCGGCGGAGGGGGACGTCCTGATCACCCGGGCCGACGCCCACCGCACGCCCGCCCGCACCGCGCCCGCGCCCGTCCCGGAGGGGCCGCCCGTGCCCGACCCGACCCTGCTGGGCGCGGCGGTCCGCGCGATCCGGGCCGGGGACCACGCCTCGACGGCGGTACGGAAGGAACGCCCCGAGGCCGCGTCGCTCGCCGGCGGCGAACTGCCCCGCACGTCCCCGGCGGAGACCCTGGCCACCGTCCAGGCCGCTGCCATGACCGGCTCGGCGGTGTGGATCGGCTACGTCAACGCGGAGGGCGCCGCCAGCCAGCGGGTCATCGCCCCGGTCCGGGTGGAGGGCGGCTTCGTCACGGGCTACGACCACACGGCGGACGAGGTCCGCACGTACCCCCTGCACCGGATCACGGGCGTGGCGGAACTGGCGGAGGACCAGGTCTAGGAGTGGAACAGGTCGCCTTCAGTGTGGCAGCCCCAGCCGACAACGGCCGGGCGTCAGGCACACTGGACGTTTGGCCGTCACCGGAACGGCACGGGAAGGACCTGATCAAGCGTGAACGGACCTCTCATCGTCCAGAGCGACAAGACGCTGCTCCTGGAGGTCGACCACGAGCAGGCGGACGCCTGCCGTCGTGCCATCGCGCCCTTCGCCGAGCTGGAGCGGGCGCCCGAGCACATCCACACCTACCGGGTGACCCCGCTCGGGCTGTGGAACGCGCGGGCGGCCGGTCATGACGCCGAGCAGGTCGTCGACGCGCTGGTGGAGTTCTCCCGCTACCCCGTGCCGCACGCGTTGCTCGTGGACGTCGCCGAGACCATGGCCCGCTACGGCCGGCTCACCCTGTCCAAGCACCCCACCCACGGGCTCGTGCTCACCACCACCGACCGGCCCGTCCTGGAGGAGATCCTCCGGTCGAAGAAGGTGCAGCCGCTGGTCGGCGCCCGGATCGACGCCGACGCGGTCGTCGTGCACCCCTCCGAGCGCGGGCAGATCAAGCAGACGCTGCTGAAGCTGGGCTGGCCCGCCGAGGACCTCGCCGGGTACGTCGACGGGGAGGCGCACCAGATCGACCTGGCCGAGGACGGCTGGGCCCTGCGCCCGTACCAGAAGCAGGCCGTCGAGGGGTTCTGGCACGGCGGCTCCGGTGTCGTCGTGCTCCCCTGCGGGGCGGGAAAGACGCTGGTCGGGGCCGGTGCGATGGCGCAGGCGAAGGCGACGACGCTCATTCTCGTGACGAACACCGTGTCCGCCCGGCAGTGGAAGCACGAGCTGGTGAAGCGGACCTCGCTGACCGAGGACGAGATCGGCGAGTACAGCGGCACGCGCAAGGAGATCCGGCCGGTCACCATCGCCACGTACCAGGTGCTCACGACGAAGCGGAAGGGTGTCTATCCGCACCTGGAGCTCTTCGACTCGCGGGACTGGGGCCTGATCGTCTACGACGAGGTGCACCTGCTGCCCGCGCCGGTCTTCAAGTTCACGGCCGATCTGCAGGCCCGGCGGCGGCTGGGTCTGACCGCGACCCTGGTCCGGGAGGACGGGCGCGAGTCGGACGTGTTCTCGCTGATCGGCCCGAAGCGGTTCGACGCGCCGTGGAAGGAGATCGAGGCGCAGGGGTACATCGCGCCCGCCGACTGCGTCGAGGTGCGGGTCAATCTGACCGAGTCGGAGCGGCTCGCGTACGCGACGGCCGAGACGGAGGAGAAGTACCGCTTCTGCGCGACGACGGCGACGAAGCGGAAGGTGACGGAGGCGCTGGTGCGGCGGTTCGCCGGGCAGCAGATCCTCGTCATCGGGCAGTACATCGACCAGCTGGACGAGCTCGGGGAGCACCTGGACGCGCCGGTCATCAAGGGCGAGACGTCCAACGCGCAGCGCGAGAAGCTCTTCGACGCGTTCCGTCAGGGCGAGATCAGCGTCCTGGTCGTGTCCAAGGTCGCGAACTTCTCGATCGACCTGCCGGAGGCGACGGTCGCGATCCAGGTGTCGGGCACGTTCGGTTCGCGGCAGGAGGAGGCGCAGCGCCTGGGCCGGGTGCTGCGGCCGAAGGCCGACGGGCACCAGGCGCACTTCTACTCGGTGGTCGCCCGGGACACGATCGACCAGGACTTCGCGGCGCACCGGCAGCGGTTCCTGGCGGAGCAGGGGTACGCCTACCGGATCGTGGACGCGGACGAGCTGCTGGCGGGCGACGAGCAGGCCGGCTGACCGGTCGGGGCGCCGTCAGTCCATCAGGGCGAACAGCGGGGCGATCACGGCCAGCGTGTACTGGAGGAGGACGGCGCCCTTGCGCACGCCGTGCGCGAGCGCCGCGCGCGGCGGCACCGCCGCCACGAGCCCGAGGACGGCGCCGAGCCCCAGGGCCCAGAACGCCGCGCCGACGGCCGGGCCGCCTCGGCCGTCGCCCGCGATGGCGTCTTCGAGCACGACGATCGTGGTGAGGACGAGGGAGGCGAAGAGGGCCAGGAAGCCTCCGAGCGCCACGAAGCGCAGGGCGCGGGCGGAGGACGGGGCGGATGCGGTGGGTTCGGTGGATGGCGTCACGGACCGATCACATCAGCCGGGCGCGGTGGGGGCACCCGTCGGCGTACTCAGTCGGGGCCTCCCCGGTACTCAGGCCGGGGGTTCCTGACCCCCGCCTCCTCCGGGTACGCGCCGAGGACGACGACGCCGACGGCCGCGCCGCCGAAGGCGCGTATCACCCTGAGGGCGGTGGAGAGCGGGCGGGTGTGGGGGCGGGCGACGGTGCGGGCCGGGGTGAAGGTCGCTGCGGTCATGGCTCCATCATGGATTTCGGACATTCCGAACACATCGGCCTGGGGGTGGAGCCCGGATCCCCCTCGCGTCGGACCCCGTCCCCTACGGGTCGTACGCGGTGGGGAGGCGGCGGAAAACCATTCGCCTCGGTCCGTCCCTCGGGTCTACAATCGCCGACTTCCCCGCCTCCCTGAGTGGAGAGCCGCCGTCCGGTCGGAAACCGGCGGCCGCCCCGTCATGTCCCCCTTCTCCCGGAGGCACCGCCATGTCCGCTTCGGACGACCCGCTCGCGCGCGAGCGCGCCCATCTGACCGCGTCCCGCGCCGCGTTGCGCGCGATGCGCGAGGACGTGCAGGCGCTCGACATCAAGGACGTCACCGCGAACTGGGTCAACGCCGTGGTCCTGGAGGCGCAGATCGAGGAGCGGATCAAGGCGCTCGCCGACCTCTCCCACACCCCGCTCTTCTTCGGCCGGCTCGACTATCTGCACACCACGCAGGAGGGGCAGCGCTTCTACATCGGCCGCCGCCACGTCCACGACGCCGACGGCGACCCGATGGTGATCGACTGGCGGGCGCCGGTCTCGCAGCCGTTCTACCGCGCGTCGAAGAAGGACCCGCAGGACGTGGGGCTGCGGCGCCGGTTCGGTTACACGGGCGGCGAGCTCACCGCGTACGAGGACGAGCGCCTCTCCGACCCCGGGGAGCTGGAGCGGACGAGCAAGCTGCTCCAGGCCGAGATCGAGCGCCCCCGCGTGGGTCCGATGCGGGACATCGTCGCCACCATCCAGCCCGAGCAGGACGAGATCGTACGGTCGGGCCTGTCCGGCACGGTCTGCGTGCAGGGCGGCCCGGGCACCGGAAAGACGGCCGTGGGCCTGCACCGGGTCGCGTACCTCCTCTACGCGCACCGCGAGCGGCTCGCCCGCACCGGCACCCTGGTCATCGGACCGAACCGGTCCTTCCTCCACTACATCGAGCAGGTCCTGCCCGCGCTCGGCGAGTTGGAGGTCAAGCAGGCGACGGTCGACGACCTCGTCGGTCATGTCGAGGTCCGCGGCACGGACGAGGCGGCGACGGCGGTCGTCAAGGGCGACGCACGGATGGCGGAGGTGCTGCGCCGCGCGGTCCGCTCGCACATCACCCTGCCCACCGAACCGCTGATGGTCGTCCGCGGCTCGCGCCGCTGGCGGGTCCCTGCGTACGAACTGGAGGAGATCGTCCAGGAGTTGCGGGACCGCGACATCCGGTACGGCGCGGCCCGTGACGCGCTTCCGCAGCGCATCGCGCACGCGGTCCTGGTGCGGATGGAGCAGGCGGGCGAGGCGCCGGACGACCGGGTGCAGGACGCGGTGGCGCGCAACGCGGCGGTGAAGGCGGTCGTGAAGACGGTCTGGCCGGCGGTCGACCCGGCCAAGCTGGTCCTGCGGCTGCTGAGCGACGCCGAGTTCCTCGCCGAGCACGCGGAGGGGGTGCTGAGCGCCGACGAGCAGAAGCTGCTGCTCTGGGCGAAGCCCGCCCGGTCGGTGAAGTCGGCGAAGTGGTCGGCGGCGGACGCGGTCCTCATCGACGAGGCGAAGGACCTGGTGGAGCGGACGCACTCGCTCGGCCATGTGGTCCTGGACGAGGCGCAGGACCTGTCGCCGATGCAGTACCGGGCGGTGGGCCGGCGCTGTACGACGGGTTCGGCGACGATCCTGGGCGACCTGGCGCAGGGCACCACGCCGTGGGCGACGGAGAGCTGGGCGCAGGCGTTGGGGCATCTCGGGAAGCCGGAGGCCGTGGTGGAGGAGCTGACGGCCGGTTTCCGTGTGCCGCGCGAGGTCATCGCGTACGCCTCCCGGCTGCTGCCGCACATGTCACCGGGGCTGGCGGCCGTCGAGTCCGTCCGTGAGAACCCCGGCTCGCTGACCGTCCGTCACGCCGAGGACCTCGACGCGGAGGTGGTCGCGGCCTGTGTCGCGTCGCTCGCGCACGAGGGCTCGATCGGGCTGATCGCCGCCGACGCGCGGATCGCGCCGCTGGCGGAGGCGCTGACCGCGGCCGGTCTGACGTACCTCTCCCCGGGCGAGGAGACCACGGCCGAGTCCCGGCTGACCCTGGTCCCGGCCTCGCTGGCGAAGGGCCTGGAGTACGACTACGTGGTCCTGGACGACCCGGCGGCCGTCGTCGACGGCGAACCGGACGAGCGGACGGGTCTGCGGCGGCTGTACGTGGCGCTCACCCGTGCCGTGTCCGGTCTCACCGTGCTGCACTCCTCACCGCTGCCGTCGCAGCTCGTGGAGCATCGACTCTCCTGACATCGGGACCGATTGTCGCCTGCGCCGGACCCGCGCACTCGCTTACCATCACAGTGTTCACAGAGCTATCAGCACGCGCGGCCGGCACTCACTGGGGGACCCGTGTCCGAACTGCTCCACATCTCCGCTGAACTCGCTCCTTACTTCGCCACCGCGGCCGGCGCCTTCGGGACGGCGCTGGCGACGACCGCCGCGCAGCGCATCACCGACGAGTCGGTGACCCGCGGCTCGGGGTTCTTCCGCAGGATCTTCCGGCGGGACGACGGTTCCGTGCCCCCGCTCGACCTGGCCGAGGGCCTGGAGGAGTCGCGGGCCGACGAGCTGCTGAACGCTCTGGGCACGACGGAGCGGGAGCAGCTGGCCCGTGCGCTGACCACGTGGCTGAGGGAGCGGGACAGCGGTCTCGATCCGGAGCGCCTCCTGGAGCTCATACGGAACGCCGCCCCCACCACGACGCATACGACGACGTACAACGTCACGTCGCGCGGTGCGGGGTCCCTGGCGGTCGGCACGGTCGGTGAGGGTGCCACCTTCAACCTCGGCGGCGGTGGCGGCGACCGGTCGCGCGGAGAGTCCTGAGCGTGTCCGAGGAGGAGTGGCCGCCACCACCGCACGTCACCAACGTCCAGGCGAGCGGCGGGAATTCCGTCTCCGCCGGCCAGGTCGGCCCGCATGCCACGTTCAACTTCGGCACCCTGGCGAAGCCGACGGGGTGGAACCGGTCAGTGGTCCTCGCGCTCTGCGCGTCGGTGGCCGTGGCGGGTCTGGTCGTCTACGCCGCCGTCACGTGGCCCGGCGGGCCGTGGAGCCAGTTCCTGGTGTTCTACGCCTTCGTCGTGGCGGCCTCCGCCGCCGCGCTGGTCGCGTGGGGCTTCGCACGGTCGCTGCGGACCACGCTCGCCCTCGCTTCCGTCCTCTGCTGCGTCCTGGGTCTGGTCGCCCTCGAACACGTCGACCGCAACGGCGAGATACCGGTCGAGATCGATGTGCGGGGCGTCCAGCCGGTGGTGGGCTCCCGGGGCGGCACCCTCACGCTGGTGATGGCCCAGCCGGCGCCGGAGGACGTACGCGAGCGGCTGCGCATCGCGCTGACGGTGGCCGACGACGATCCGAGCACACCGACCTGTGTCCACAAGACGACCGCGACGCTGACGGCGATCACCCCGGGCATCACCCCGGGCACGCTCAGGGTGCCCGCCGATGACGTCGTCGAATTCGATCTCCACGGGCACCGCGGAGAGGTCCTCATCGGCTTCACCGTGGAGACGGAGCCCAACTGTGCGATGCGGCTGGCGAAGGTGAGCGGAACGCTCCACAGCCGTTGAAGCGGACGGATCCGCTGAATCCGTTGACGACGAGGGGGAATCACGTGAGGGGAAGCGGAGGGGCACGGCGGCGGGTCGGGGCGCGAATCGTCGCCGTCCTCGCTCTGTCGGCGGTCGTGGCGGCCGGTTGCGGGTCGCCGCCCGAGTCGATGTTCGGCGAGGGGAAGCAGGTCCGCGTCGGCACGAAGGGCGACCAGCCCGGCACCAGCTTCACGCGGCACGCCGGGGTGTACGACGGCTTCGACATCGCCGTGGCGAAGGAGGTCCTGGGCGAGGTCGGCGTGGACGAGCCCCTCTTCACCGGGGTGCTGTCCAAGAACCGTGCCATCGACCTGCGGAAGGGGGCCGTCGGCCTCGTCGTCGGGACGTACTCGATCACGAGGAAACGCATGGCCCCGACGTCGGAGCCCAACGGCGAGGGCCTGGACTTCGTGGGCCCCTACGCGTCCACTCCGCAGGGTGTCCTCGTACGGGCGGAGGATCGGGACCGCTACCACGCGCTCGACGACCTCGACGGCAGGCTGGTCTGCGTATGGAAGGGCACGACGTCCGCGCAGGAGCTGAGCAAGCCCGCCTACCGGCAGATCCGGCTGCTCGAGGAGGAGGACGCGGCCTACTGCGTCAAGGCGCTGAGGGAGAAGAGGGTCGACGCCGTCTCCACCGACCAGATGATCCTCTACGGATTCATGGAGGCCGAGCCCACCCTCACGGTCGTGCCGGGCATCGCCTTCGGCGCCACCAACGACTACGGCATCGCCATGGTCAAGGGCCATCGGGAGGACTGCGAGCGGCTCCGCGACGCCCTGAAGAAGTACGTGGCGGGCAACGACTGGGACCGGGACTTCCAGAACAACCTGCCCGGAGTGCCGGTGGCCGAGCGCAACGAGGCCAAGCCCACGACGTCCGAGATCGACGCCGTGTCCTGCCGGGACGAACCGGCCAACGCGAGCATCGACTGAACCCGGGCCCGGGCCGGCCCCTTCGAGCGGGTCGCTCAGAACTCGGTGAGGGCCTCGGAGAGGGTGCGACGGGCGATGGCGGCGAGGACGGGGTTGGTGACGCGGTAGTAGTGCTCCGTGACCACGCCCCAGCACAGCGCCCACCCCCGGCCGCGCGCCCAGGTCGCGTCGTCGACCTCGGCGGCCTCCCGGAACAGGGGCCGGGTCTCGGCGGTCAGGAGCGTCCAGGCGGCCATCATGTCGCAGGCGGGGTCGCCGACCCCGACACCGCCGAAGTCGATGACCGCGCTGAGCCGGCCGTCACGGGCGAGCAGGTTGCCGGGCAGCAGATCGCCGTGGACCCAGACGGCAGGGCCGTCCCATTGCGGGAGCCGGAGGACGGACTCCCAGGCCCCGGTCACGAACGCGGCGTCGATCGTGCCGTCGGCGCCGAGGTCGCGGACGGCGCCCGCCATGTGCTCGCCGCCCCACTCGGTGACGTGTCCGCCACGGAAGGAGGCGGGGCCACCGGTCGCGTCCACGCGCCGCAGCGCCGCGCCGAATCGGCCCAACACCGTGGCGGCGTGGGCCAGATCGGCGATCGGCTCGTCGAAGGCGTCGGCGCCGTCGAGCCAGCCGTAGACGGACCAGGGCATGGCGAAGCCCTCCGCCGGTACGCCCTTGCCCAGCGGTACCGGCACGGGCAGCGGGAGGTGGGGGGCGAGGTGCGGCAGCCAGCGCTGTTCCTTCTCGACCTGGCGGGCGGCGCCGGGGATGCGGGGCAGCCGGACCGCCTTGTCGTCCCCGAGGCGGTACATGGCGTTGTCGGTACCGGCGGAACGGACGGGGGTGACGGGCAGGCCGGCCCACCGGGGGAACTGCTCGGCGACCAGCCGGGCGACGAGCGCGCTGTCGATGTCGACCTCGTCCGCGTGCATCTTGGGAGCTGCCATGCGCGCGAGCGTAGGGGGGCGGGTGCGCGCGGGGCGAACGGATTTCGGATCATGGGGGCGGCGCGACGAGAAGGGTGCACGGATGACCAGCACAGCAAGCCGGCCGGTGACGGTCGTCACCGGCGGCAGCCGAGGGATCGGGGCCGCGACCTGCGTCCGGCTCGCCACCGAGGGACACGACCTCGCCCTCGGGTACGTGAGCGACGCCGACGCGGCCGAGCGGACGGCGCGGGCGGTACGGGCGGCGGGGGCGCACTGTGTCGTCGTACGGGCCGACACGGCCGTCGAGGAGGACGTGGAGCGGCTCTTCGACACGGCGGAGGCGGAGTTGGGCGCGGTGACGGGCCTGGTCAACAACGCGGGTGTGACCGGGCCGCTGGGACGGCTCACGGACGCCACGACGGAGAACCTGCGCCGGGTGGTGGAGGTCAACCTCCTCGGCTATCTGCTGTGCTGCCGCCGGGTGGCCCGGGACCTGACCGCGCGGGGCGGCGGGGGCGCGATCGTGAACATCTCGTCCGCCGCGGCGACGCTGGGCAGCCCCGGCGAGTACGTCCACTACGCGGCGACGAAGGCGGCGACGGACGCGCTGACGGTGGGTCTGGCCAAGGAGCTGGGCCCGCAGGGCATCCGCGTCAACGCGGTCGCGCCGGGCACGATCGAGACGGACATGCACGCGACGATGGGCGACCGCGACCGCCCGGCGAAGGCCGCCCTGGTCACCCCCCTGGGCCGCCCGGGGCAACCCGCCGAGATCGCGGCGGCGGTGGCGTGGCTGCTCTCCCCGGACGCCTCGTACACGACGGGCACGGTCCTCCGGGTGGCGGGCGGGCGCTGAGCGGGGGGGCGGCGGCCGCTGACTCCTGCCCGCCCCCGGCGGGCGGGAGTCCCGTTCCGCTCTACGCGTCCAGCGCCTCGCGCCAGGTGCGGACCGCCGCCGCGGTGACCGGGGACGTCCAGCCGTGGGGGCGGGCCGCGCCGCCGATGTGGAAGGCGGTGAGGCCGGCCGCCCGCAGTTCCGGCAGGTGGTCGAGGCGCAGGCCGCCGCCGACCAGGATCTGGGGTTCGTAGCCCGGCTCCCCCGCCCTCGCGGCCTCCGCCTTGAGGACGGCGAGGCCGTCGTCGACGCCGGTCGCCGCGCCCGCCGTGAGATAGGTGTCCAGGCCCGGCAGGTCCGCGAGCTGCTTGCGCAGGGCGTCGCGGTCGGCCGCCCGGTCGATGGCCCGGTGGAAGGTCCAGCGGCAGCCGTCCAGGACGGCGATCAGCCGCTCGACGGCCACCAGGTCCGGATCCCCGTGCGGTGTCAGGAAGCCGAGCACGAACTCGTCCGCGCCCGCCTCCCGCAGCTCCGACGCCCGTGCCACCAGCGCGTCGAGCTTCCCGGAATCGCCTGCCCCGAAGCCGTCGTGGAGTCGGAGCATCACCCGCAGCGGGATGTCCACAGCGGCGCGGATCGCCGCGAAGCCGGTCAGGGACGGGGTGAGCCCGTCCGCCGCCATGTCGGTGACCAGTTCGAGCCGATCCGCCCCACCGGCCTGGGCGGCGACCGCGTCCCGCTCGTCGAGGGCGATCACCTCAAGGACTGCACGGTTGCTCATCGAGCCCATTCCTCCATGAATGACGGCTACAGGTCTAGTCCAATGACCAGACTAGCCGTGCGAGTGGCCTCCCGCATCGTGCGTGTCACCGCCGGTCGCCGCCGGAGCGGTGCCCTGCTGCGCGTGACCCGGCCCGGCGTGGACCGTGAAGGCCGCCGTCCGCACCTTCCCGCCGTGCTGGAAGTCGAGGAACAGACGGTACGTTCCCGGGCTCGGCGCCGTCGCCGTGAAGGAGACGTCCGGGCCGGGGCCGCCCTCGTTGGGGTGGACGTGCAGATAGGCCAGGTCACCGTCGCGCAGGGCGACGAGGTGACCGTACGCCCCGAGGTAGGGCTCCAGGTCCGTGACCGGCTTGCCGTCCTTGCTGACCGTCAGCTTCAGCTCGCCGGCCTTGCCCGGGGCGAGGGTGCCGCCCAGCGCGACCTGGTAGCCGTCGACCGTCGCGGTCGGCGCGGCGGCCGGCAGCGGCCGCGGCGCGTACGCACCGGGCACGGACAGGTCCACGCCCAGGGTGATCCCCTTCGCGCCCGCGGCCGCCGGCTTGAAGTCGGCGAACGCCTTGTAGCCGCCCGCGGCGGGCAGGTCGACCGGCGTCGACCAGGTCCCGTCGGCCGCCCGCACCGGGTGCAGGTGGCGATAGACCGTCAGGTCGCGCGAGGCCACGATGAAGTGGAGCTCCTTGCCGTGCTCGGTCTTGTACGCGGTGACCTTCCGGCCGCTCCCGTCCTTGATCGAGAACTTCAGGACGCTCTTGCCGACGGCCGGCCTCGGCGTCTCGAGGGCCAGCGTGTAGCCGCCGTCCGAGACCTGGAGGCCCCCGGCCGCGGGGGCGTCGGCGGCACCGGCCTCGTGACCGGCGTGGCCGTCTCCCGCCCCTCCCGGCTCGGCGGCCGCGTGCTCGCCGTGGTCGGCCTTCTTCGGCTCCTCCACGGGTCCGACGCCCCTACCGACCCCGTACGCGGTCCCGAAGGTCGCCGCGAGTGCGGCGGCAAAGGCGGTGATCTTCACTCCGGTGTTCATGGCAGCTCTCCCGTACGTGGGTGACCGTTCCGTTCGATGCATTTCACAATACCCCCAGGGGGTATCAAGTCAAGTCGGGCAGCCACTTGCACCGGATACCACCCGGGGGTATACATTGGTCCTAGCCCGATACCCCCCGAGGGTATGACGGGACACTGTCTCCACCGATCGAGGAGGAACCCATGTCTTCCTGCTGTACTCCTGACGGCAGCTGCTCGACCAACGCCGGCGAGGCCACCACCGCCACCGCCGTCGCGGACAGCACCACCACCGTCTACGCCGTGACCGGCATGACCTGCGGCCACTGCAAGACCGCCATCACCACCTCCGTCAGCGCGCTCGACGCCGTCATCTCCGTGGACGTCGACGTCGCCGGCGGCCTGGTGACCGTCACCACCGGCGGAGAGCCCGACGACGCCGCGATCGCCGCCGCGATCGACGACGCCGGCTACGAGCTCACCGGCCGCGCCTGACCGCCGCGCGCGAGCGCACCCCGGCCGCCGGGGCCCGACCACCACACCCCCGGGCCCCGGCCCCCGACGTCCAGTGATCAGGGCCGGCCGCCACGAAAAGGCGAGTGAGCCGAAGGGGGCGCGGGCGTCGAAAGGAAGAACGCGCACAGGCGGCGAGGAACGAGCCGCCGAGCACGATCGTCCGTCGACGCACGCACCAAGCGCCCCGGAGGAGAACCGAGCCTCAAAAAGAGAGGTGTCTCATGACTACGACGACCCCCGGCGCCGCCCAGGTCGAGCTCGCCATCGGCGGCATGACCTGCGCCTCGTGCGCGGCCCGTATCGAGAAGAAGCTCAACCGCATGGACGGGGTCGAGGCCACCGTCAACTACGCCACCGAGAAGGCGAAGGTCACCTTCGACGCGGACGCCGACATCTCGGTCGCCGACCTGATCGCGACCGTCGAGGCGACCGGTTACACCGCCGCCGAGCCGCAGCCCGAGCGCACCGCCGCCACGGGCGAGGAGGGGCCTTCGGACGAGGAGAGGGCCGATGAGGAGCTGCGGCCGCTGAAGCAGCGGCTGATCACCGCCGTCTCGCTCGCCGTCCCCGTCATCGCGATGGCGATGATCCCGGCGCTGCAGATCGAGTACTGGCAGTGGCTGAGCCTCACGTTCGCCGCCCCGGTCGTCGGCTACGCCGCCTGGCCCTTCCACCGGGCCGCCTGGACCAACGCCAGGCACGGCGCGGCCACCATGGACACGCTGATCTCGGTCGGCACCCTCGCCGCGTTCCTGTGGTCGCTGTGGGCGCTGTTCTTCGGCACCGCCGGCACCCCCGGCATGACGCACCCCTTCGAGTTCACGATCGCCCGTACCGACGGCGCGGGGAACATCTACCTGGAGGCCGCGGCCGGCGTCACGGCGTTCCTGCTGGCCGGCCGGTACTTCGAGGCCCGCTCCAAGCGCAAGGCGGGCGCCGCGCTCAAGGCGCTGATGCAGCTGGGCGCGAAGGAGGTCACCGTCCTGCGTGGGGGCCAGGAGGTCACCGTACCGACGGCCGACCTGCAGGCCGGGGACCGTTTCCTGGTCCGGCCCGGCGAGAAGATCGCCACCGACGGCACGGTGGTCGAGGGCTCGTCCGCCGTCGACGCCTCCATGCTGACCGGCGAGTCCGTGCCGGTCGAGGTCGGTGTCGGCGACTCGGTCACCGGCGCCACCCTGAACGCCGGCGGCCGTCTGGTCGTCGAGGCCACCCGCGTCGGCTCCGACACGCAGCTGGCCCGCATGGCCAAGCTGGTCGAGGACGCGCAGAACGGCAAGGCCGCCGCTCAGCGCCTCGCCGACAAGATCTCCGCCGTCTTCGTACCCGTGGTGATCGCGCTGGCGCTGGGCACGCTCGGCTTCTGGCTCGGTACCGGCTCCGGTCTGACCGCCGCGTTCACGGCCGCCGTCGCCGTCCTGATCATCGCCTGCCCGTGCGCCCTGGGGCTGGCCACCCCCACCGCCCTCATGGTCGGCACCGGCCGCGGCGCGCAGCTCGGCATCCTGATCAAGGGCCCGGAGGTCCTGGAGACGACCCGTAAGGTCGACACCATCGTCCTGGACAAGACCGGCACCGTCACCACCGGCCGGATGACCCTGATCAAGGTCCACACCGCCGAGGGCACGGACGAGACCGACGTGCTGCGCCTCGCCGGCGCCCTGGAGCACTCCTCCGAGCACCCGATCGCCCAGGCCGTCGCCACCGGCGCCGCCGCCAGGGTCGGCACGCTGCCCACGCCCGAGGACTTCGCCAACATTCCCGGCCTCGGCGTCCAGGGTGTCGTCGAGGGCCACGCCGTCCTCGTCGGCCGCGAGAAGCTGCTGACCGAGTGGGCCATGGAGCTGCCGCCGTCGCTGAAGTCGGCGAAGGACGAGGCGGAGAGGGCCGGCAAGACCGCGATCGCGGTGGCCTGGGACGGCCGGGCCCGCGCGGTCCTGGAGGTCGCCGACGCCATCAAGGAGACCAGCGCCGAGGCCATCGAGCGGCTGCGCGCGCTCGGCCTGACGCCGATCCTGCTGACGGGTGACAACAAGGCGGTCGCCGAGTCGGTCGCCGCCGAGGTCGGCATCGACGAGGTCATCGCGGAGGTCATGCCGCAGGACAAGGTCGACGTCGTCAAGCGCCTTCAGGACGAGGGGCGTTCGGTCGCCATGGTCGGTGACGGCGTCAACGACGCCGCCGCGCTCGCCCAGGCCGACCTGGGTCTGGCGATGGGCACGGGCACGGACGCCGCCATCGAGGCCGGTGACCTCACCCTCGTACGAGGGGACCTGCGGGCCGCCGCCGACGCCATCCGGCTCTCCCGCAGGACGCTCGGCACCATCCGATCCAACCTGTTCTGGGCCTTCGCCTACAACGTCGCCGCCCTGCCGCTCGCCGCGGCCGGACTGCTCAACCCGATGATCGCGGGTGCCGCCATGGCCTTCTCCTCGGTCTTCGTGGTCGGCAACAGCCTGCGCCTGCGCGGCTTCCAGGCCGCCGACAAGTGAGTACCCGCGCGGCCTCTCCCCCCGCGCCATCGCCTGTAACTGTCTGACGAGGAGGCCGCCGTGGCCGGTTACGTACAGCACAAGGAAGACGTCATCAGGCGCCTGAGGCGCATCGAGGGCCAGGTCAGGGGGGTGCAGCGGATGGTCGACGAGGACGTCTACTGCATCGACGTCCTGACCCAGGTCTCCGCGATCAACGCGGCCCTCCAGTCCTGCGCCGTGGCCCTCCTGGACGAACACCTCAGCTGCTGTGTCACGGAGGCGATCGCCCAGGGCGGGGACCAGGCGAAGGTGAAGGTGGGCGAGGCGTCGAAGGCCATCGCCCGACTGATCAGGACGTAGGGGCCGGTCGTACGGAGCGCGTCAACCGCCCTTGCGCGAAGGGCAGTCCGCGGACAGCTCGAGGCTCAGCCGGAGACAGAGCCCGAGCACCTGCCGGAGGAGCACCAGCTCCGCCGAGCCGGGCGGTCCGGGGCCGCAGACCTTCGCGCAGGGGCGGTTCTTCATGAGGGTCGACATCTCGCCATCGTACCCCCAGGGGGTATATCGACACGGGGACGGCGGACCGTACGATGAGCCGCCCGAGGGGGAGGGGATGCGCGTGCGCCGGCTGGGAGAGCTGGAGGCCGAGATCATGGACCGGCTGTGGGCCTGGCAACGGCCCGCCACGGTCCGTGACATCGTCGACGACATAAATCTGGGCCGCCGGGTCGCCTACACGACGGTGATGACGGTGGCGGACATCCTCCACCGCAAGGGCTGGCTCCGCCGCGAGAAGGCCGGGCGGGCCTGGCTGTACGAACCGTTGCGCACCCGCGAGGAGTACACCGCGGCCCTGATGCAGGACGCCCTCGGCGACAGCGCGGACCGGCCGGCGGCGTTGCTGCGTTTCGTGGAGACCATCTCCGACGAGGACGTGGAGGCGCTGGACGCGGCCCTCCGCGCGGCGCGCGGCACGCGCCCGGACGGGGGTGCCGCGTGAACCATCACGCCCTGCCCCCGCTCGGGCTCGCGCTGTCCTCCGGCCTCCTGGTCCCCTGGCTCCTGGTGCGGGCCCGCTGGGCCCAGCAGGTGCCCCGGCTCGCCCTCGCGGTCTGGGCCGTGAGCGGCGCGGTGTTCGCCGGCTCGGCCGCCCTGCTCCCCGCCCAGCTCGTCCTCTCCGGCGAGAGCAGCCACCGGCTGAGCGACAGGGTCCTCGGCCTGCGGCCGCCCTCCCCCGCCCACCTCCTCGACCTGACCGGCCGCGAGTACGTGGCCCTCTCCCTGGCCCTCGCCGTCCTGGCGCTGCCCGCCGCCGGTTTCGTACGGGAGCTGCTGCGGGCCCGGCGGGCACGGCTGCGGCACGCGGGCGTCCTGCGCCTGGTCGGGCGTTACGACCCGGCGCTGCGGGCGACGGTGCTCGACCACGCGCGGCCCGCCGTGTACTGCCTCCCGGGGCGCTCGCGACGGGTCGTCGTCTCCTCCGGTGCCGTGGACACGCTCACCGCGCCCCAGTTGGCGGCCGCGCTGGCGCACGAGCGGGCGCACATCGCCGGGCGGCACCATCTGCTGGTGGCGGCGGCGGAGTCGTTCGCGGCGGTGTTCCCGCGCCTGCCACTCGCGCGGCACGGAGGTACGGCCGTACCGCTGCTGCTCGAAATGACGGCGGACGACCGGGCGTTGCGGCGCTGTACGCGGGACGCGTTGGCCACCGCGCTGTACGCGCTCGCCTCGGGGCAGGCGCCGCGCGAGGCGTTCGCGGCGGGCGGCCCGTCGGCTGCGCTGCGGATGCGGCGCATCCTCACTCCGTACAGCGCGGGACATCCGGTCCTGCGGGGGCTGGCGACGATCGCGGCGGCCGCTCTCGCGGTGGCACCGTTGATCGTCGCGTGTTGTTCCTTCCCCAGCTAATTGACGCGGCCACTACGCAATTACTAAGTGAATTCGTAGATTTCGCATCGGTCACACCGCTCCGAATTCACGGCTATCTTGGGTATGTTGGCGTTCAGGCTCGGCACGTCGAAGGGTACGAACCAATGCAGCTGGCTGACGTGCGGACGGCTGCGGCCGCCGACGCGACGACGATATCCAGGCTGCTGGCGGACGTCATTCGGAGCAGCTACGCCGGAATACTCGGGGAAATCCCCGCGCGCCGGCTGGTCTCCACGCAATGCGCACTTCCCCGTATCCGTGCGGAAATTGAAATTCCGGGTGGTGCGCCGGGCTGGCTCGGCTGGCTGGTGGCCACCGACACGGACGGCACGATCGTGGGCGCGGCCGCGGGCGGGGTCCCGATGCCGGGCGAGGGCGAGCTGTACGCGCTGGGCGTGGCGGAGGGATCGCGGCGGCGCGGAGTCGGGACGGCGCTGCTCGCGGCGGCGACGGACCGGATGCGGGGGTTCGGGGCGCGGGAGATGCGGGTGACGCTGCCGGCGGAGGAGGACCCGGCCCTGCCGTTCTACGAGAGCCAGGGCTTCGGCCCCCTGACCCCGACGCGCTGGAGCCGTGCGCTCTGACGGGGCCTCCGGCTCAAGGCCCTCCGGCTGAAAGACCCGCCGGCTCAAGGCCCTCCGGCTGAAGGCCCTCCGGCTCGAGCGCCCTCCGGCTCAAGGCCCCTCAGGCTCAAGCTCCTCCAGCTCAAGGCCCCTCAGGCTCAAGCTCCTCCTCACCGGCCGACGCCCCTCGTGGCCGATGTACGCCATCGCGTGTTCACGCCGTCCGATCCGCTGGATCACCCACCCCCGGCCCCGTCAGGATTGACGCAGCGGCGCGGGCCCGGCGGCACGGGTGCCTCGCCCGGACGGCATGGACCGAGCGAGCCCCTGGAGGAGCGATGCACACACCGAGCGGCACTTCCCTGCCCGTCGTGCCCGCAGCGCTCGCATCGGTCCTGCCGTCCCGATACGACAGCGCGCCCGGCGCCCCCGCCCCCGGATCCGGGGTCCGCGTCGCCTCCGACCACCTCCCCGGCCTGGAGTCCGTGGCCCCCGGCGACGAGGACTCGGTCTGGCTGTACGACGCCCTCCTCGGCCCGCACAGCGCCGACATCGTCCGCTATCTCAGCCTGGCGCGGGCCACCGGCGGCCCCGTCCTCGACCTCGGTTCCGGCGCCGGCCGGCTCGCCGTCCCGTTCGCCCGGCACGGCTTCGCCGTCGAGGCCGTCGACCGGGACCCCTGCGCGCTGGAGCGGATCGAGAGCTGGGCCCGGCGCATCGGCCCGCAGGTCGCCGAGCTGATCGTGACCACCCGGGCGGATCTCGCCGACCTCCGGCTGCACGGCAGTTACCGCCTCGCCCTTCTCGCCGGGGCCATGGTGTCCGCCGTCCCCCCGAGGGCCCGCCCCGGTCTGCTGCGCGAGATCGCCGCGCACCTGGACACCGGCGGAGCCCTCGCCCTGGACTACACCTCCCACCTCCTGCCCGGACTGATCGCCGAGCCGCAGCGCACGTGGGCCTTCCAGGTGCCCCGGTTCGACGGCATCGACGAGTGGGTGGTGGCCCGGCAGGTCTTCGACCTGGGGGCGATGAGCGAGCGGATCACCTACTACGCGGCCCGTACCGGCAAGCTCTCCACCGAGCGGGCCGTCCTCACCACCGACAAATGGCTCGTCGACCCCGAACGCCTGGCGGCCGAACTCCACTCCGCGGGCCTGCACATCGAGGGCCGGCGACGGCACCGCATCGACGAACGCACCGAGAGCGTGCTCCTGGTCTGCCGCGCGGACGACTGACCCGCCCGCCGGACGCGGGCGCGTGATCGCCGGCGCCCGACGCGGATGGCAGGCGCGACGGCTGACGCGGGCGTCTGCCGCCGGCGCCCTGACGGCGCGGTCGGCCAAGAGGTACGATGCCTACAAAAGTTTGAGCCGACCAGGCGGCGGGCGGGCGGAGAAGATGGCAGGCGTGGACGAGCTGACAGGACGCGAGGCGGTGATCCAGCGCCTGCGTGACGTCGGCCTGCGGGTCACGGGCCCGCGCCTGGAGGTGCTCACGGTGCTCGCGTCGGGCGGCCATCTGGACGTCGAGGCGATCACCGCGACGGCCCGCGAGCGGCTGGGCACGCTCACCAGCCAGGCGGTGTACGAGATGCTCCGCCACTTCCAGGAGACGGGCCTGGTCGGCAAGTTCGACCGGCCCGGCCTGCCGGCCGTCTTCGAGATCGCCGGGCCTCCGCACCAGCACGCCCTGTGCGTGCGGTGCGGACGGGTCGAGAACGTCGACACCGAGGCCCCGCGCCCGCCGCGCGGCACGCTGCGGGACTGGCGGATGAACGACGCCGAGATCGTCTTCAAGGGGCTGTGCCCCGACTGCGCCCGGTCCGCCGCCGGGCACTGAGGCACCGCCGCCCGGGCACCGGCCGGGACAGAGCCCGTATCGCCGAGGCCGAGCCCGTACCGGCCGGGACGGACCGGGGCCGGATGAACACCGTGCGTCGCGTTCGATTTTGTGGCAGGGTCTAGCGGGGCGCTTCAACGGGATCCGCGAGGATCCGAGGGGAGTCTGCGGCGCTGTGTCCAAATACGCCACCGGGACGCGTACGGGAAGCGATCACGCCCTCGCCGTCTACCTGGAGCTCCGTGCCCGCCCTTCCGCCGCCTTCGACGAGGTCGCGGACGGACTCGAACTCTCCGCCGAGGAGCGGGAGCGATGTCGCGGTGAACTCGTCACCCTCGGTCTGATCGAACCGAACGGGCCGGCCGAGACCCCGGTGCCCACGGTCGTCGACCCCGACATCGCGCTGGTCCGCCTCCTTCAGTGCGAGCGTGACCGGCTGGAGAACCGGCTCGCCGAGACCAGCCGGGCCCACACCAGCCTGGAGACCCTGGCCGGGCCCTTCCTCCGGGCCGGTACCGCCCCCCGCTCCGAGGTCGACGTCGAGATCGTCGCCGATCCGGAGACCGTCCGGCGCGAACTCGCCGGTCTGACCGATTCCGTACACGCCTCCCTGCACTCGATGCACACCGGTTCGGTCCGGCGCGAGGACATGGCCGACGAACTGGAGGGCGACCGGCGCAAGATCGAGCGCGGGGTCCGCGTCCGCGCCATGTACAGCCGCCGGGCCGGCGCGGTGCCCGAGATGGCGCAGCACCTCCGGGAGCGGGCCGCGCTCGGTGTGGAGCTCCGGTTCTCCGCCGTCGTCCCGATGAACATGGTGCTGGCCGACGAGAACTTCGCCCTGCTGCCCACCGATCCGCACGATCCCGACTCGTCCGCGATCCTGGCGCGCGGACCGGGTCTCGTCCGGTCCTACCTCGCGCTCTTCGAGTACTGCTGGCACGCCGCCACGCCGTACGGCGACGAGGACCAGGCCGAACGCGGCGGCGGCGACGGTCTCTCCGAACAGCAGCGGGTGGCCCTGCGGATGCTCGCCTCGGGCATCAAGGACGAGCAGATCGCGAAGAACCTCGGCGTGTCGCTGCGTACGGTCAGCCGGCTGCTCTCCGAGGTGATGCACGAACTCGGCGCGGCGAGCCGCTTCGAGGCGGGGGTGAAGGCGGCCCGGCTGGGCCTCCTGGACGGGGACGCACGCGACCCGGGCGTGTGAGACGGAAAGTTGTATCGGCGGGACGAAGCGAAGATCGGTACGAGGACATCCGCCGCACCCTGTGACAGGGTGAGACGGGGAGACGCGGATCAACGAGGGGGGTCACTTCGCCATGGCCACGACGGGCGACGGCACCGGCGAACACGGGGCCGACGTGTTGCTGACCCTCTATCAGGAGCTGCGCGGACGAGGGGTGTCGAGCTTCCACGAGGCCTGTGCGGAGCTGCGGATCGCGCCGGAGGAGTACGAGCGATGTCGGGCCGAACTGACCTCGCTCGGGCTCGTCGTGCCGACGACCAGCACTCATGCCACGATCAACGACGTACGGGACGCCAACTGGCGGCCCGATACGGACACGGTGGCCACGGTCGACCCCGAGATCGCGCTCCTGCGTCTGCTCGACCGCGAACGTGAGCGGCTGCGCGAGCACCTGGCCGAGGCCGACAAGGCGTACAGCACCCTGGAGACACTGGCGGGAACCTTTCTCCGGGCCGGCTCGCTGACCCGCTCCGAGATCGCCGTCGAGGCCATCACCGACTACCGCCGGATCCAGCAGGCGCTCGAGGACATCATCGACGTCATGCAGGAGAACTCGGCCTCCATGTATCCGAGCGGCCCCACCCGGCAGATCCCCGAGCGGATCCTGAACCGGGACCGCCGGCAGCTGGGCAACGGCGTGCGCGTCCGCGCCATTTACCACACGAAGGACGCCGGAAAGCCGGAGCTGGCCGACCTGTTGAGCCGGCGCGTGGCGCTCGGGGTGGAGGTGCGGCTCGCCCCCGTCATCCCGATGAACATGGTCATCGCCGACCAGCAGTACGCCATGGTGCCGATCCGGCCCGACGAGCCGCGCGAGGGCGCGATCCTTGCCCGCGGGCCGGTCCTCGTCCGCTCGTACCTGAGTCTGTACGAGCACTGCTGGCACACCGCCTCCCCCTACGGGGACGACGTGGCCCCCGAGCGGGGCGGCGACGGGCTGTCGGAGCAGCAGCGGGCGGCCCTGCGGATGCTCGCCACGGGAATGAAGGACGAGAAGATCGCCCGGAATCTCGGGGTGTCCCTGCGGACCGTGAGCCGCATGCTTTCCGAACTCATGCAGGAATTGGGGGCGTCGAGCCGGTTCGAGGCCGGGGTGCGCGCGGTGCGCCTCGGCTGGCTGGACTGAAGAACCCCGGCGGGCGGCGAAAAAGAAAGCCCCGCGATCACCGTGCGGTGATCGCGGGGCTTTTCCGTCTCCAGCCGATTGCCGCTGACTCCCCAGCTGAATTCGGCTCGTCTCGGGTCAGTTGGTCGGCGCGACCGGGGTGGGCGTGGCGTTCGGCCAGTCGACGTCCGCGCCGGACGCCTGCTGCGGGACGGAGGCCGAGGTGGTGTCGGGGGCGGCGACCAGGGCGGCGCCGCCCGCGACGGCCATACACGCCACCGCCGCGAGGGCGAACTGGCGGACGGTCTTGCGGATACCCGAGATACGCACAGCAGACATGATTCCTCCAGGAGTTGGAATGTGAATTCCGTCTTCTGGGGGCCCGTGCCGCCGGGCGTTCCCTGAAGACATCTCTATTCTGGCCCGCCCCCGGAAACCGATCCAGAGTTCGTCTCTGCGTGGACTCGCCATGGCGTGGATGCGTCAAGACGCCTCAATGTGCGTCGCGCACAACGGAATTACTTGATCCGGAGCTTCCCATATCTTTGGTCGAACCAAAAGTGGTGCTAGACTTGTGCGACGGCCTTCTCGTTCCTCCAGGAGAGAGAGGCCGCCGGGGCAGGGGCGTGCCGCCGCCCCTGCCCCACCCTGACGGCGTCCCGCCGCGCGGCCTCGTACACCTCGATCGTCCGCGCGGCGGAAGCACGCCAGCTCATCCCCCGGGCATGGCAGACCGCCGCCTCCCCCATCGTCGCCCGCGTCGCCGGATGCCCGGCCAGCCACAGCAGCCGGCGGGCGTACTCCACCGGGTCGTGACCGCGCACGAGCAGCCCCGTCACCCCGTCCCACACCGCCGTCGGCAGCCCACCGACCGCGGCCGCGAGCACCGGAGTCCCGCAGGCCTGCGCCTCCAGGGCCACCAGACCGAAGGACTCGCTGCGCGAGGGCACCACCAGCACGTCCGCAGCCCGGTACCAGTCCGCGAGCCGCTCCTGCGGTACGGGAGGACAGGGCCGCAGCACGTCGGCGACCCCCAGCTCGTGCGCCAGCCGCCAGACCGTGCCCTGACGGGTCGCCCCCGAATGGCCGCCGATCACCGGCACGACCAGCCGGCGACGCAGGTCGGGCGCCAGCCACAACAGCTCCGCGATCGCCCGGACGAGCACGTCGGGGCCCTTGAGCGGCTGGATGCGGCCCGCGTAGAGCGGGACGAAGGCATCGGCGGGCAGCCCGAGGCGGGCGCGCGCCGCCGCCCTGCCGTCGGCGGGACCGAAGGTCCGCAGGTCCACGCCCGGCCGGACGACCTCCGTGCGCGGTTCCTCCGCCCCGTACAGGGACCGCAGCGCCTCGGCCTCGTCGACGGTGTTGGCGATCAGCCGGTCCGCCGAGACCACCACCTGACGCTCGCCCCGGATGCGCAGCTCCGGCTCGGGGGTGTCGCCCTCCGCCAGGGCCGCGTTCTTGACCTTGGCGAGGGTGTGGGCGGTGTGCACCAGCGGTATCTCCCAGCCGACGGAGGCGATCCGGCCGGCCTGGCCGGAGAGCCAGTAGTGGGAGTGGACCAGGTCGTAGCGGCGCCGCTCCTTGAGCAGGGCCAGCGAGAACGGCACGACCAGGTCGGGCATGGCCTCCTTGGGGAGGGCCTGGCGGGGACCCGCGTGCAGATGGCGGACCCGGACGCCCGGCGCGAGATCGACCCGCTCGGGGCGGCCCTCGCCCCGGCAGCGGGTGAACAGGTCGACCTCGGCGCCCTGTTCGGCCAGGGCGCGGGAGAGCTCGACCATATAGACGTTCATCCCGCCGGCATCCCCGGTACCGGGCTGGTGGAGCGGGGAGGTGTGGACGCTGAGCATGGCGACGCGCAGGGACACGGGGGGCTCCTGTGAGGGCGGGCCACGTGTCCCCGCGCGTCGCGCGCACGGCCACGCGGCAGGGATGGGGAGGTGCGACTACTGTGATACTTAGTTGCTTAGTAGTGCGGGTTCTCAGAAACCGAAGACCGGACCGGACGGCGGGGCGAGCCGGGTCCCCGGCAGCGGACCGGTCAGGGCGTGCCAGTCGACCGACCGCCCCGGCTCGACCTGGAGCGCGGCCGCGAGGCGGTCGGCGCCCTCCGGCATCACCGGCCGCGCCCAGGCCGACAGCGCCGACGCGAAGGCCAACTGAGCGGCCAGCGCGGGAAGGTGACGGCAGGCGGTGGTCGGCCGGCAGCGCTCGTGGGCGTTGACATGGCCGAAGTCGGCCACCGAACGGACCATCTCGTCGAGGACGGCGACCGCGCGGCGCGGGTCGAAGGCGTCCGGACCGTAGGCGTCCCGCAGATCGTCCACGGCCCGGTGCAGCCGCCGCTCCAGGATCTCCCAGCCGGTGCCGCCGGGCAGCGCCTGCGGGGCGAGGCCGGCGCACTCCTCGCGCACGGAGGCGAACAGCCGCGACAGCCAGCTGTTCCAGGACTCGTCCAGCTCGTGGCGGGCGGCGGCGAGCCGGTCGCGGGAGAAGACCGTACGGCGACCCGTCGGGCGGGCCTGGAGGACGTGCCGCCGCAGCGTGTCGGAGCCGTACTCCGTGAGCAGGTCCAGCGCCCAGACGTTGCCCTCCTGGACACCCTCCTCGATGACGTACGACTCGTTGACGCAGAACTCCTGCGGCAGCTTGACGTCCTGGGCGAGGAGCAGCACGGGCAGCAGCACGGCGTGGCAGAAGGCGTGTCCGAAGCCGCAGAAGTGGATGGCGCGGCGGGGCAGCGGACCCTTGGTGTCGTAGCCGAACAGATGCATCGCCGCCGCCTCGAAGCAGCCGTCGATGCGGTGGTCGGGGAAGCCCTCGACCGGCACCGCCAGACCCCACTCGGCCGGGTGCCCGACCGCGATGTCGGGCAGACCGTCCTCGACGAGCGACTCGCACAGCGCGGCGAGCCGCGGCGGGAGCCCGGCCGTCGCCCAGTAGTCGGCGAGCGTCTCGCGGAACGGCTCCAGCGGCACGTACAGCCGGCGGCAGCGCTTGGGCAGCGCCGGGGTGTCGCAGAGCGAACAGCGCGGCGCGATCAGATCGCCGCCGTCGTTGGGGCGGGCGCACTCGTGGCACATCCCGCCGTCGCTGGCCGCGCCGCAGTGCGGGCAGGTGCCGGTGACGTGAGCGCCGTACAGCCACCGCTCGCAGGGCTCGCAGTAGGGCAGCAGCCGGGTGCGCGGGGCGATGACGCCCTGCGCGTACATGCGGCTGAAGAGCTCCTGCACCCAGCGGCCGTAACCGCGGTCGCGGCGGGGCCGGACGATGTGGTCGAACTCCACGCCGGAGCGCAGCCAGTCGGCGGTGATCGCCGCGCGGTAACCCTCGGCGACCTCCTCGGGCTTGCGGTGGTGACGCAGGGCGCGGACCTCGACGGAGCTGGCGTGGTCGGCGGTGCCGGTGGTGAACCGTACGGCTTCGCCCTCGGCGCGCAGGAACCGGGTGAGGACGTCGGCGGCGACGTACGGCCCCGCGAGATGACCGATGTGCAGTTCGCCGTGGGTGGCGGGAGGGGTCGCGGTGATCCAGACGGGCGTGCTCATGGGGACCTCCTGAGCGTCAGCGAGGTTCGAAGTGGAAGCTGCGGATGAAGCAGTCACGCGGCTGTTCGACGGCATAGACGATGCATTCGAAGAGCGCCTGCGTGGTGAGCTTCTCGTCGGGTGCTATTCCGTCCGGGTTCGCTCCGTCCCATTCGGCGAAGCGTGGATCGGAGATGGAGAAATCCGGCGGGTAGAGGGAGAAGACGCGGACTCCGGAGGGGCGAAGCCGCCGGGAGAGAATGTCGGCGAAACCGGCCTGCGCGCTCTTCGCCGCCCAGAACGCCTCGTGTGCGGCGCCCGCGGTGGCGGCGGAGGCGCCCTCGGCGTCCCGTACCGCGACCATGTTGACGATGTCCGGCCGCAGTGAGCCGCGCAGCAGCGGCAGGAAGTGCTTGACCATCAGGACGGTGCCGCCGGCGGTCGACTCGATCGTCTCCACGATCTGGTCGTCGCTGGCCGCCTCCAGATCCATGCCGTCGAGCCACCGGGCACCGTTGTTGACCAGCAGGTCGACCCGGTCGGTGCGCTCGCCGACCTTGGCGGCGAACTCCCGGATCTCGGCCGGCCGGCTCAGGTCGCAGCCGAAGGCGTGGATACGGTCACGGGCGGAGCCCATGACGTCGGTACGGGTGCGCTCGGCGGCCTCGACGGTGCGGGCCGACACATAGACCTCGGCGCCCAGATGCGCGAATCCGACGGCGAGCGCGCGGCCGAAATAGCGGGACGCTCCGGTCACGACGACACGCAGATTCTCGAATTTCATGCTCGTCTGCTCTCCCCTGCCCAGCGGGCGAATGCGGTCGAATTCAGCGTGGCAGAGGAAACGGCGTCGGAGACCGGTGAGAGCGGTGCGCGTTCACGCCGTTGCGTGGATACGCCAAGGCAGTTCGAGACGTTCGAGCACGGCCGCGCGCTTGTGGTGGACGGCGACGTGGTGGGTGCCGGAGGAGACGGTGACGGGGCCGCCGGGGGTGGCCACGGGACCGTCGAGGCGCGGCACGACGGTGCCTTCGGCGTACGCGGCGGCGGCGAGGGCGGCGGCCCCGGTGAGCGCGAGCCGGGGGTGCCAGCCGCCGACGGTGAGGGCGCGGACGGCCGTGCGGCCTCCGTCCACGGTGAACATGGCGATCTTCGGCAGCGCGGAGTGCGGCGGGTGCCCGAGCCGGCGTGCGGCGTGCGCCCGCAGCGCGAGGAGCCGGCGGAGGATCCCGTCACCGGTCCGGAACAGCGCGCCGGCGGTGTGGATCCCGAGGTGCGCGGCGTCGACGAACACGTACGGATTGCCGTATCGCACAAGGGACACGGGCAGGCCGCCGAGGACGTCGACGGGCTGCCCGGTGGGGAAGGTGCCGGGGGCGTCGGGGGGCCGCGGGAAGCGCAGGGTGTACGACGGGGAGCCCGGCCGCCGCGGCGCACCCTTCGGCGGGGGCTCCGGTCGGCACAGGACGTCGTCGCCCGTGGTGACCGCGTGCACGGCGAGGGGCCCGGGCCGCGCGGCGGACACCACGCAGGCGAGCAGCGAGTGGCCGCAGCCGGTACGGAAGTCGAAGCCGCCGTCAGGCAGGGCCTGTACGAAGCGGTAGTCGAGGTCGTGGCCGGGCCGGGCGGAGGGCCCGTACAGCGCGATCTTGCTCAGCTGTGCGTACGGCGTCCCCGCCAGGGCCCGCCGCAGGGCGACCAGCTCCCCGCGCAAGGCCAGGGCCCCACGGGGAAGTTGGTCCAGTTCCACGACGAGCGTGGGCCCGGGGGCGTCCTCGGCCCGTACGACGGTGGCGACGACCCCGCTCGCCCGGGCGCCACGCCCGTGGGCGTCACGCCGCACAGCCGACCGGGATCCGCATGCCCTGGACGACATCGGTCCACAGCTCGTGCACCGCGAGGCCCCACAGGGCCAGCGCGTCGCGCTGCGAAGGGTGTTCGAGCTGGCGGGCGAGGAGTTTGCGGACGCGGTCGGCCCGGACCTTGCCGCCGAGGACCAGGCGGGCCGGGGAGAGGAGTTCGCGGACCGTGTCGAGCAGCGGACTGCCCGGGGCCAGCATGGCCGCGATCGGCAGGGTGAACGGCTGCTTGGGCCGGTTCAGGACCGGTGCGGGCAGCAGGTCGCGGCCCGCCTCGTACAGCGCGCGCTTGCCTCGCCGCGCCTCAGGAGGCAGCGAGCGCGCGTACGTCACGACGCCCGGCTGGCAGAACGGCATCCGCGCCTCGACCCCCCACGCCATCGACAGATGGTCCACGCGCCGCAGGTGGTACGCGGGCAGCCGCCACCGCGTCTCGAACGCCGTCATCGCCGTCAGCCGGTCCGCCCCCACCGCCTCGGCCGATCGCAGCTCCTGCTCGATCCGGTCGGCGGCCGAGCCCTGCTCGGCGATGTACGCGCGGTACGCGGGCGTGTAGAGGTGCTCGCGCAGCATCCGGGGGGCCGCCGACAGCGCGTCCGCGTAGGCCCCCGCCCAGTCCGCGCCCTCCGGCGCGTCCAGTGCGGCGCGCATCCGGTCGTACCCGCCGAAGAGTTCGTCGGCGCCGTCGCCCGCCAGCGCGACCGTGAAGCCGTTCTCCCGTACGGCGCGGAACAGGGCGTAGGTGGAGAGGGCGATGGGGTCGGCGTTGGGCTGGCCGAGGTGGCGGACCGTACGGGTCAGGAGCGAGCCCAGCTCGTCGGGGTCGATCGCGACCTCGTGGTGCGTGGTCCGGGCCCGGCGCGCGACGGAACGGGCGTACGCGGCCTCGGAGTCGGGCCATGTGCCGCGGTAGGTGAGGTGGAAGGTGTGCAGCGGCGGCGCGTCCACCTCGCGCGCGTACTCGGCGGCGAGGGCGGTGACGAGCCCGGAGTCGAGGCCGCCGCTGGTGATCGCGCAGACGGGCACCTCGGCGCGGGCGAGCCGCCGCACCTCTCGCCGGAGCACGTCCTGCGCGTCGCCCACCGGGGTGGCCGGGTGCGGGGCCCGGCGCCGGACGACGGGTGCGCAGCCGGGCCGGACGACGGCGGTGGCACCGGGCGGCAGCACGTCGATGCCGTCGAGCGCGGTGCGGGCGGAGAACGACGTACGGGTGGCGAGGACGGTGTCCAGGGTGTCCTCGCGCGGGGAGATCCGTACGCCCTCGAAGGCGAGGAGCGCCGGGATCTCGGAGGCGAACCGGATCGAGCCGTCGTGCGGGTCGTGGTGGAGGTGGATCGGCTTCATGCCCATGTCGTCGACGGCGAGGGTCAGTCGAGGGCCGGCCGACGTCCCGGACCGCAGGTCGAGCACGGCGACGGCGAACATCCCGTCGAGGTGGTCCGCGAAGGCCGGCCCGTACTCGGCGTAGAGCGCGGGCAGCACGTTGCCGTCGCAGCGGTCGGGGAAGCGGTGACCGCGGGCGGCGAGGTGCCGGCGCAGCTCGGTGTGGTTGTAGATCTCGCCGTTGAGGACGGCGAGGATCCCGGGCAGGTGCGGCAGCCGGTAGGGCTGCTGCCCGCCGCAGGGGTCGGTGACGGCGAGCCGGTCGCACCCCAGCGACCAGCCGGCCCCGCTGAGCACTTCGTGCTCGTCGGGGCCGCCGTGGCGCTGGCGGGCGGAGACCGCCGCGAGCTCGGCCGGCTCGGGGCGGGCCGCCCCGGCGGCGAAGGAGCCGAAAATCCTGCACATTGCCGGTCGCCTCCGGTTCGTCCGCGGCCGCCGGTGACCCGGCCGGCCGCAAGTCTCATGTCGCACCCAATGATTTGAATCTACCAAGTTTTTGAATGGCGCGTAAGTGCCATGTCCAGTTCACGCCACGACATGGCCTTGCGACGCTCCCGCCGCCCCAACAGGCTGGCCCCATGGAGGACTTCGCGACCGATCAGACAGACCGCAGCGCCCCCGCATCCCTGCTGGTGGTGGCCGCGCACCCGGACGACATCGAGTTCTGCGTGAGCGGCACGGTCATGCAGTGGATCGAGCGCGGCACCCGTGTCACGTACTGCATCGTCACGGACGGCGGCGCCGGCGGTTACGACGAACGGCTCCCGCGTCAGGCGATGGCGGACCTGCGCCGCGCCGAACAGGTCCACTCCGCCAAGCTCAGCGGCGTCGCGGACGTCCGCTTCCTCGGCTACCCCGACAGCTTCGTCGAGCCCAGCGTGGAACTGCGTCGCGACCTGTGCCGTGTCATACGCGAGGTACGCCCGCAGCGGGCGATCATCCCCTCCCCCGAGATCAACTGGGCCCGCGTCGCCGACCTCCACCCCGACCACCGGGCGGTCGGCGACGCCTGCCTGCGCGCCGTCTACCCGGAGGCCCGCAACCCCTTCGCCCACCCGGAGCTGCTGAAGGAAGAGGGCCTGGAGCCGTGGATCGTCCACGAACTCTGGCTGATGACCGGCCCGACGCCCAATCAGTACGTCGACGTCACCGGCGTCTTCGACCGCAAGGTGCAGGCGCTGCGGATCCACACCTCCCAGACCGCACACTTCGACGACCTGGCGGGGCTGCTACGGGAGTGGCTCAGCGAACACGCGACGGCGGGGGGCCTGCCGGCGGGCCGGATGGCGGAGGCGTTCCAGATCGTGCACATCGACTGAGGCGGACGGGATGGCACGAGGGGCGCGCAGGACCGGGGGGCGGATGAAACCGCCCGGTCAACAACCGTCAGAATCAGGCACATGCAGTCACATACTCCTGCTTCCTCCGCCACCTCCGCTTCCTCCACCGCCCCCGCCCCCCGGGCGGCCGGTCCCGGCGACGCGCCGGCGGTCGGCCGGGCCATGGCCGCGGCGTTCGACGACGACCCGATGATGCGGTGGCTCTTCCCCGACGAGGCCGGTCGTACCGACGGCCTCGGCCGGTACTTCACGACGCTCTTCACCCGCCAGTACCAGCCCCACGGCTTCTGCGAGGTCACCGGGGACGGGGCCGCCGCCTCGTTCTGGGTCCCGCCGCAGGCGCGCGAGAAGGCGGTGCCCGATCAGGAGACCATCGGTGCCCTGATCGAGATCCTGGGCCCGCGGGCGGCCCGCCTGCGGGCGGGCGTCGAACTCGCCGCCGCGCACACGCCGGAGCGTCCGCACTGGTACCTCGCGCTGCTCGGCGCCGACCCCGCCGTCCGGGGCCGGGGCCGCGGGGCGGCCCTCCTGCGCTCCGGCCTCGCCCACGCCGACGCCGAAGGGGCCCCGGCCTACCTGGAGTCCTCCAAGGAGGCGAACCTCGCCTTCTACGCCCACTTCGGCTTCACGGAGATCGGCCGCCTCCAACTCCCGGACGGCGGCCCCACCCTCTGGCAGATGTGGCGCGAGCCGGCCACCGGCGGCTCGCGGGTCTGAGACTCCCAGGGCGGCCACCGAGACCGCGGCCGCCCCGGAACTCACGGGCACGCGCCCGCCGGCCGGGGGCTCGGCAGCTCACACCAGACCGTCTTGCCGCCGGGCCCCTGCCCCACCCCCCACCGCGTCGACACGGCCTCCAGCAGCGCGAGCCCCCGCCCCGACTCGCACGCGCCGGTCGCCTCCCGCAGGACCGGCCACACGCGCGGGTCGGGGTCGCTCACCTCGACACGGGTCCGGCCGTCGGCCGTGTCCGTCACATGGAGAGTGACCGGGGTGCCCTCCCCGACATGGGCGATGACGTTGGTCAGCAACTCCGAGACACAGAGCTGCAGATCGGGGCAGCCCTCGCCGCCGTACCGCTCCCGCAGGACGGCCCGCAGCTCCGGTACCGCCTTGGGCAGGGCCAGCAACTCCAGCCGCAGGGACGACCGGCTCACCCTTCGGCCGCCTGCCGCAGCACGCCCGCGAGTTGGCGGGCGGTCGCCACGTTGCAGTTGCCGAGCGCGACCAGCGGCGGGCGGACCGAACACCCGGTGAGGGTGACCACGTCGACGCCGAGCGACGGCAGAGTGATGCCGTGAGCTGCGAGGGCGGCGCGGAGGGCGTCGATGTCGGGGCGGATGTCGTACGCGTCGTCGTCCATGAGGAGCCGTACACCTCGAAGTCGCCGACGACGCTCCCGGCCTCGTCCCCGTCCGGGACTCCAAGCGTCCCCACGGCCCCGTCCTCGTGCTCACCGCCGCCGCCTGGAGCCCGTTCGTCGACGCGATCAAGGCGTCGGCGGCGCAGGGGCTCCGGCGTTGACGACGCCATGCTGGCCGCCTACGCCCGGCAGCGAGTCGGACGACCGTGCCAGGGCGTTGCGCTGGCTGCAGGAGAACGCCGAGGATTTTCTCGACTTCCAGGTTCTGGAGGAACGGGAAGAGACCGGGTCGTGACCACGTAGCCGACGCCTCCCCGTACACGGTCACGCCACCAGGTGCACCGCCAGCACCGTGATCAGCGTGCTCGATGCCAGGGCCGTCGTGAGGCGGGCGCGCGGGCCCGTCAGGGTGTGGCCGAGGAGGGTGCCGCCCGTGGCCAGGAGGAGTTGCCAGCTGGCGGAGGCGGCGAGGGCGGCCAGGACGAAGGCGGTCTGGTCGACGGCCGTCGTCGGGGCCGACGGGCCGGTGGCGAGGACGAGGGCCGCGAAATAGATCACGGTCATCGGGTTGAGGATCGTGATGCCGAGGAAGGTCAGATAGGCGCGCAGGGGCGTGGGGAGGCTGTCATCGTCTCTCCCCGCGAGCGTCCGCGCCCGGTACGCGCGCAGCGCCGTCCACGCCGAGCGGGCCGCCAGCGCCACCAGAACGAGCGCCGACGCCCAGCGCAGCGGGGTCATGACGGGGGTGAGCAACGGGACGAGGGCCGCGCCGCCGGCCACCGCGACCAGGGCGTAGACACCGTCCGCCGTGGCGACGCCGAGCGCCGCGGCCGCTCCCGTACGCCAGGTGGTGCGGGCCGTGACCGCCACCAGGTAGGCGCCGACCGCGCCGACCGGGATCGCGATGCCGTAGCCGGCCAGCAGGCCGGCCACCACCGCGGCGGTCACGCGACGGCGGGGATCGCGCCTCCGGGGGAGCCGGGCTGCTGCTGTCGGTGGTAGCGGGCGCCGTCCTTCGTACGGGAGAGCAGGCCACCGGTCACGAGATAGCGGCGCAGGGCCGGGAAGTCGTCGTGGACGGTCAGCAGCGCCTCGTTGACCTCGCGCTCGGTGTAGGCGCGGGCGGGCTCGAAGAGCGTCTCGGCCAGGTGGGCGAGGAGCTGCTCCCGGCGGGCCGGCCTGCGCGGGATCGCCTTCAGGCGTCCGGCGGGGGAGAAGAGGTCCGCCACGGGGCGGGAGTCGGAAGGGGAAGTCATACGCCGAAGAGTGGCGCCCGGGCCCGGCCCCCGGCAAAGGATTTTCCCGACCAGGAGGGTGCACGGGGGCGCCGGGGCGCGACCGCCCGGCCCGCAGCGCTTCCCTAGCGCGTCACCACGCGCGACGCCTCGTAGACCTTCGGGCGGGCCGCCGTCATTCCGGAGGACTCCAGGATCGGCAGCGCCTTCTCGGTGAAGGCGCGGAACGCGTCCGCCGACTCCCACAGGTCCACCACGATCCAGCCGTCGTCGGTCTTGCCCCCGGCGTGGGCGATGAAGCCCTCGGCCGGCCACCACGGCGCGCCGGTGAGCTTCTCGCTGTTCTCCTCGTACTGCTCCTGCGTGACGCCCGGCATCTCGATGACGACGATGACCGCCATGGTGGCACTCGCTCTCCGGTCGGGGGCTCGGTGCTCCTCAGTCGAACAGCCCGCCCGGGGCACCGCACCAGGGCCGCGCCCATCCGGACCACGGCCGGGCAGGCCCCAGTGCTCGGTGTGGGTGACGCTGCCGAGCCGCCGCACATGCGCGTGCTCGTCCCTGTCCGGTGCCCCCGGCATCCGACCGCCGAGCGGGTGGTGCGAACGCTCAGACGGTTGGTTCGGCCTCGGTCCGGCGTTGCTGTCTCCCACAGGGTGCATGTTTCTGGGGGGGGCATGCCGAGATGCTTGGACAGAAGGAACCCGCGATGCGCACCAGAGTGGTCAGCAGGGGTAGGGCGGCGACGGTCGCGACGTTGCTGCTGATGGGAACGTTGAGCAGTCAGCCCGCCGGGGCGGCGACCACCGCCCCGAAGCCGGAGACCGACTCGTCGGTGATCACGGAGTGGGCGGAAAGGGTGTCCGCGACCGTGGACCCGGAGGGGCTGCTGCGTGCTCCGGAGGAGGCGGTGTGGCACGCGTATGTGTCACTGGCCATGTACAACGCAGTGGTGGGCATCGAGGGTCGCTATGCCCCGTACCGGTGGCGAGCGCGTGCTCCGCACGGTGCGTCGGCCGAGGCGGCTGCCGCGACGGCGGCGTACCGGATGCTGCTGGCCGGGTTCCCGAAGGCCGGGCCCATGTTGGAGAACGCGTGGACGGCTTCACTGGCGAGAGTCCCGGACGGACCCGCGGAGCAGTCGGGAGTAGCGTTCGGGGAGCGGGCGGCGAAACACATCATGGCCCTGCGCGCGAACGATGGGCGAGGTGCTTCGGTGCCGTTCTCGCCCCTCTCGGTCCCCGGTGGGTGGCGGCCGGCGCCGCCTGACCACAGAGACTTCACCACGGCGTGGATCGGTCGGTTGCGCCCGTTCCTCATGGATGAGCCCAGCCAGTTTCGCCCTGGCCCGCCTCCCGAGCCGACCTCGGCCCGGTACGCGCGGGATCTGGCGGAAGTGAGGGCGTACGGCGCGAAGAGCGGTTCCCTCCGGAGTGCTTGGCAGACGGAGACGGCGCTGTTCGCGGCCCGTGTCGAGATCCCGAAGGCGCTGGGTGACCACGCCGCACGGCACGCCTTCGACATCTCCGAGACGGCTCGGCTGTACGCCGCCGCGAACACCGTCATGATGGACGCGATGATCGCCGCCTGGGACGCCAAGCTGCACTACGCCACGTGGCGGCCGATCACCGCTGTCCGTGAGGCGGACAATGACAACAATCCCGCCACCCGGGCGGATCCGACGTGGGAACCCCTTCTCACTACGCCCGCGCACCCCGACTACCTCAGTGGCCACGCCTCCACGGCGGGAGCCCTGATGCGGACCCTGGAGGAGATGTTCGGCACCTCCCGCGTCGACCTCGACATCCATTCGCCCAGCACCGGCACCACCCGGCACTACGAATACTCCGCGGACTACGTCCGCGACGTCGTCGACGCGCGCGTATGGTCCGGAATCCACACGAGGACAGCGGACACCGTCGCCAGCGCCACAGGGAAACGGGTCGCGGAGTGGATGCTGAAGCGATACTTCCTGAACACCCATGGGCCGGCCCCCAGTAGCAGGTCGGCGGGGCGAGACGCCCCCTAGTGGCCCAGGCGGTATCTGATCTTCTTCACCAACTCCTGAAGGTCCGGCTCCCGCAGCAGGCTGTAGTGGTCCGCGTCCAGTTCCACCACCGTCGGCGGGCGGGACGCCCACCCCCGCGTCGTCTCCAGGAAGGAGTAGTCGTCGCCCCGCGCCTTGAAGATCGTCACCGGGCAGTTCACCCGCCGTTCGGTCAATTCCCGGAAGGTGTACGTGAATTCGAAGGTCCGCTCCACGATGGCGACGATTCGCCGGATCAGCTCCGGGTCGAGCGCCGGGAAGCGCTCCGACACGTACGCCGTGAACGACTCGGCGTCCTTCACCGGCACCTCCTCCAGCGCGCCCGCGAAGACCGAGTGGAGGATGGCGACGAAGGCGGGATTCCCGTACGAGGCGCCCCCGGCCGCCGACTCCGACCGCACCTTCGGCGAACCCGGCGCGATCAGGAACAGGTGCTCCACCTGCTCCCCCGCCGCCTCCAGAAGGTGCGCCGACTCGAAGGCGACGCGGGCACCGAAGGAGTACCCCCACAGCGTGTACGGCCCCGCCGGCTGCCGGCGCCGGATCGCCTCCACGTCGGCCGCCGCCATCTCGCGGATCGTGTCGTACGGCGTCTCGCCGCGGTTGATGCCGTGGGCCTGCACGCCGTAGAAGGGGCGGTCGATTCCGATCTCCTCCGCCAGGAACCGCAGGTTCATGGTGTAGCCGCCGAGCCCGGGCCAGCAGTAGACGGGTGAGCGCTCGCCCGCCGCGTGCAGGCGGACGAGCCGGGAGGCCGGCGTGGCGGCCGCGCCGTCCACCCGGTGGGCGAGCTTCTCGATCGTCGGGCACTCGAAGAGGATCTGGAGCGGCAACCGGGCGCCGAACGCGCGATTGATCTTCATGATGAGCGCCACCGCGATCAGCGAGTTGCCGCCGGACTCGAAGAAGTCGTCCTGTACGGAGACGGCCCCGACCTCCTCGTACTTCAGCGCCGCCGCCCAGATCTCGGCGAGACGCGTCTCGGTCCTGGTGCGGGGCAGGACGTGCGGCCGGCCGTGGAGACCGGCGTTCACGACGGCGAGTTCACCGAGCGCCCTGGCGTCGACCTTGCCGTTGGCGGAGAGCGGCAGCCGGTCGAGGACCACCACCCGGTTGGGGATCATGTAGTCGGGCAGGTGGCGGGCGAGGTCGTCACGGATCATCTCGGCCGGGCCCTTCATGTGGACCGTGTCCTCGTACATCCCCTCGCTGAACCGCTGCTCCTCGCTGACCCGGCCGCCGACGAAGAAGTACGAGGGGCCGGTCGGGCGCCCGGCGGCGTCCAGGATGGCGTCCATGCGGCGGGCGGCCGGAAGGGCGTGGCCGGACATGGAGCTGTAGCCGGACGACATGAACCCGAGTCCGTGTTCGCCGAGTTGGAGGCGCTGGAGGGTGCGGCCGAGGTCGACGTAGGCGAGCGTGGCGTCGGCCGTGCGGCTGATGACGGTGATGCCCAGGCTCGCGCGTTCGTAGACGGCCTGGTTGATGGCGATCACGTGCTTCTTCTCGACGAGGTCGGCGGAGACCGGCCACAGCGCGCCGTCGCGGTACCGGTACTGACCCGCCGGGAGGTCCGCGATCCGGTCGGGGTGGGCCTGGACGTAGAGGTCGACCTCCGGCTCCGTCCTGGCCTCCTCGTCGTACGGGACAAGCTCGAAGCCCTCCCCCTCGGCCCGCGGCCGGATGTCGAGTCCGTAGCCGGGCAGGATCTCCTCGAACAGGCCGACCATGTGGCCGGTCTCGATCTCCAGGACCTCGCGGATGTTGTTCTTGTAGACCGGTTCGATGGCGGACTTCTCGCCGACGAAGCGGACGCGGAGGAAGGGCTCGCCCTCGGCGGCGAGGGGCTCGATCAGATACAGGCGGTGGTGGACCGGGTGGTAGTAGTACGCCCCCGGTTCCAGACCGGCGATCCCGCACACCTCCACGTACAGCTGGGTCGCGTACAGCGCGCCGGGCGAGGCGTAGCCGTACTTGGGCAGCAGCCGCTCCTCGCTGGTGAACTGGCCGAACCAGCGCAGGATGTCGCCGAGGTCGGCGGCGGTGAGGGTGCCGACGGCGCGGGAGCCGACGCCCTCGGGGCGGCGGTCGAGGGCGGCGAGGATGTCCGCCGCGGTCACCTGTCCGCCCTCGTAGAAGCGGTAGGTCTTGCGGGCGAAGACGGTGCGGCGCGTGCGCGCGGAGGGGGTGCGGCCGGGCAGCTCGACGACCGGGCGGCCGGCGAGGTCGGCGGCGTCGCGGGTGCCGGCGTTGGAGAGCTGGGCCTTGACCTGGAGCTTGCTCTCCTTGGACTGGTGGTGCGCGCCGTGGCTGCCCTGGTCCATGAGTGCGGCTTCCTTGGGCGAGAGCTCCACGCAGGCGACGAGGTTCTGGAAGCCGGTGCGGGGCTCGTCCTTGACGATGACGGCCGCGTTCTTGACCCAGTCGTGGTTCTCGATGGCGAGGGCGATCTCGTCGAGCTCGACGCGGAAGCCGCGGAGTTTGATCTGGTTGTCGGCGCGGCCCGCGAAGTGGACGGTGCCGTCGTGGTCGAGGTGGGCCAGGTCGCCGGTGCGGTAGAGGCGTTCGCCCGTCTCCAGGGTGATGAAACGTTCTGCCGTCAGCTCGGGACGGTCCAGGTACCCCCGCGCCACCTGGACACCGCCGACGCACAGCTCGCCGTCGCGTATGTGGAAGGCCGTGTCGTACGCCGGTCTGCCGATCGGTATCGCGGCGGGGCCGTCGGCGACGGTGGCCCGGTCGACGGTGTGGGACGAGGCGTTGATGGTGCACTCGGTGGGGCCGTAGAGGTTGACCAGCTCGGCCTCGGCCGGCAGCTCGGCGAGCAGTCGGACGGCGAGGTTGCGGGAGAGGATCTCGCCGCCGGAGTACACGCGGCGGAGGGTCGCGCAGGTGGCGAACCGCTCGGTGTCGAGCAGGGCCTGGAGCAGGGTCGGGACGCACTGGAGCATGGTGGCGCGGTGGGCGCGCACGGCGTCGATGATGCCCTCCGGGTCGCGGTAGACCCCGGGCGGGCCCATGGCGACGCGGGCGCCGACGGCGGGGGCGAGGATCTCCCACTGGGCGGCGTCGAAGCTCATGGGCGTCTTCTGCAGGACGACGGCGCCGGGCCCGAGGTGGTGTTCGGCGGCCATCCAGCGCATCTGGGCGACGATGGAGCGGTGCTCGATCATGACGCCTTTGGGCTTGCCGGTGGAGCCGGAGGTGTAGATGACGTACGCGAGCCGGCTCGCGCTCATGTCGCGCGTCGCGTTCTCGCCGCCAGGGGTGCGCCGGAGGAGCCGGCCGCCGTCCTCCACGGTGACGACGGCGGTGCCGGGGGGCGCGAGTTCGGTGACGCGGTCGCGGAAGCGCTCCTGGGTGAGGACGATACGGGCGCCGCTGTCCTCGATCATGTAGCGGAGCCGCTCTTCGGGATACTCCGGGGAGAGCGGGACGTAGGCGCCACCGGAGCAGACGACACCCCAGGTGCCGATCACCAGTTCGAGTGACGGTTCGACGTGGACGCCGACGCGGTCGTCGGGGGCGACGCCGAGGTCCTGGAGGTACGTGGCCAGGCCGGCGGCGCTTTCGTGGAGCTCACGGAAGGTGAGCGTCTCGTCGGCCTGGACGACGGCGGTGTCGTCGGGGCGTGCGTGCGCCTCGGCGGCGAGCAGCTGGTCGAGGGTCGTGAGCATGAAGGTGCCCTTCGTCTGCGGGGGCGGGGTTCCGGGGGCCCACGGCGCGGGCCCGGGGCGTGGGGCGCGGGCCCGGGGCGCTGGGGCGCGGGCCCGGGGCGCTGGGGCGCGGGCCCGTGGGGCTGGGGCCACGGAGCGGACTCGCCCGCAAGGGCGCCGTCCGTTGTGCCCACCCGCTCCGCCCCAGCGGAACGAATGCCCACAACGGGGGTAAGGGGAGGGGAGAAGGGCGGAGCGAGGGGGACGCACCCCGCCCTTTCCCGGTCAGCGGTAGATGAGCAGTTCCTGTTCGGTCGCGCCCCAGAGTTCGTACCGCGTACGCACCAGCGGGCGGCCCGAGTAGAGGCGGATCAAGGTCGCCGCGTCACCCGTGTAGCGGGCCGGCGGGCGGTCGGGGAGCTCGTTTCCGAGGACGACGGGGGACGGACGGTCCTCCAGCGCGGCCACCAGGCGCGGCGTCTCCCGTTCGCGGCTGGTCACCGACAGCAGCGGCAGCGCCAGTTCCAGGCTCGCCGCCCCGCAGTACGCGCCCGGTTCACCGAAGGCCTCCCGGACGTCGCCCGCGTGGACCCACTCCCCCAGTGCCACCGCGTCCAGCGTCCCGTCCGCCGTCTCCGCGATCACCGGGCCCGCCTCGGAGAAGCCCCGCTCCAGCTCGTCCAGGATCCGGCCCAGCGGCCATGACTCGCGCTCGGCGACGTCCGCCGCGTTCGCCTCCGGCAGGAAGACACCCTCCTCCAGGCGGCCCTCGACGATCCGGACGAGGGCGGCCCCGCAGTGGGCGAGCACCTGCCGGGCCGTCCAGCCCGGACAGGCTGTCCGCGACTGGAACGACGCCTCCGGTGTGCGCCGCAGCAGCGGCATCAGCGCGTCCCGTTCCGTACGCAACAACCGGTCCGGGAGCCAAGGATCACGTACGTACGACATCAGTAGCGGTAGTGGTCCGGCTTGTACGGGCCCTCGACCGGGACGCCGATGTAGGCGGCCTGCTCCGGGCGCAGGGTCGTGAGCTTCACGCC
>NZ_JBEXOT010000018.1:0-126607 GCF_040611675.1 Streptomyces sp. NPDC006551 | reverse complement strand
GGCGCCCGCAACAGCGGGCGCCCGTCGCCGTCGGAGGCTCTGACCCTCTCCACAGACGTACGGGTGTGGAAGGTCAACCAGGTGCGGAGCAAGAAGGCTCCATACCAGATCCGTTGGACGGTAGCGGGAAAGGTGAAGGCCACCAGCTTCGCCACCGTCGCCCTCGCCGAGAGCCGCAGGTCAGAGCTGTGGCATGCGATGCGCAAGGGCGAGGCGTTCGACGTCGAATCCGGTCTGCCAGTCCGAACTTCGAGCGGCTGCCGCCAAGGCGAACGAGAAGCCCGACCCCTCGTGGTGGGACTTCAGCCGTGAGTACATGGCGAGCCGGTGGCGCACGGCAGCCGCCAAAACTCGTGAGGGGTTGGCCGACAGCCTGGCCACGGTGGCGCTCGCGATGGTGGAGGGCGGTAAGAAGGCGCCCACGCCGGAGGAGACGCGGCTCGCGATGCGGTGGGCGGTTGTACCGGCGCACCAGGATGAGGAGCCGCCGCCGGAACTCGTGGCGGCGTGCACGTGGCTCCGGACCCGGTCGTTGGCGCTCTCGGCTCTTACCGACCCCAAGGTGGTGCGGGACGTCCAGTACCGCCTCGCGTTCAAGCTGGACGACACCCCGGCAGCGGGGGAGACCTACAAGCGCCGACGCCGCGGCTTCAACACGGCCATGGAATACGCCGTCGAGTGCGGCTACCTAAAGGAGAACCCGCTCACCGGGGTGAAGCGTGCGGGGTCCACCAAGGGCGACGTGGTGGACCCCCGGGTCCTGGTCAATGCCGTGCAGGGCGAGCAGCTCCTCACGGCTGTCTCTTACGTGGGCTCCGTCCACCGGAACCGCGGGCGGCGACTCGTCGCCTTCTTCGCCTGCCAGCTGTACGCGGCGATGCGGCCGGCCGAGGCGGTGGGGCTCAGAAAGAAGGACTGTTACCTCCCCGAGAAGGGATGGGGGACGCTCACCCTCAAGGAGACCCGGCCGGTGTCCGGCAAGTGGTGGACGGACTCGGGGCAGCGCCACGACAAGCGCGGACTCAAGTCCCGCGAGCCCAAGGCGGATCGGCCCGTCCCGATTTCTCCGACGCTGGTCGCCATGCTCCGCGCGCACATAGCGGAGTTCGGCACGGCGAAAGACGGTCGGCTCTTCGCCAACGAGCGCGGCGCCGTGCTTGGGACGTCCAGCTATTGGAGGGTCTGGCAGGAAGCTCGGCCGGTAGCTCTTCCGCCGGACAAGGTGGAATCCCCGCTCGCCCACCGACCGTACGACCTGCGGCACACCTGCATCACGAACTGGCTGAACGCGGGGGTCCCCGTCGCCGAGGTGGCCCGCCGGGCGGGCAACTCGCCCGAGGTCATCCACCGCCGCTACGAAGGCTGTATCGACGGCCACGAGGAGCTGAACAACAAGAAGATCGAGAGGGCGATGGGGTGGGACGGTGAAGCTGCGGAGAACCAATGAGGGTGCGTCCAGGCAACGGTGCAGCATCACCGTCAGATCTCATGCGGAGTCCCTGCGAATGCTCCACCACCAACGGCTCACGGCAGCAACAGCCGCGTAGCCAGTCATGTGCAAGAGGGTCCGACGCCATGGGTTCGGGTCGGAGATGTCATGCTCCCCGCTATTCACCCTCGCTGCCAAGGCTTCGAACTTGGGAGATTGGAGTTGATCGGCTACCAGGGCCTCGACCAACACAGTCTTAGCCTCGCGATCCGCGATGATCCCCCGGAAGATCAAGAGGAACATGACGATGCACAGGAGGGTCCACCAGGCATTCAGCATTGCGCTTGCAGCGAAGCTGAGAAAAATGCCAGCGAGCCCGACGTTGACCTTGAAGGTGGCCTCGGCGGCCTTCCTGTCGTAGTCGCCGTAGAGATCCTTGTTCGCTGCGTAGAGGCGGGTGCGTAGCTCCGGGAGCTCGGAGAGCAACGCTGCGAGTCCCTCCCCCAGAACCGCTTCGTCCTCGTTCGAGAGGCGCAGCGTTCGCTGCGTCGGGAAGAGTCGACTCCGGACGTATCTCACTAGGTCCCTCATGGAGTGTCGAGAAAGGAGTGGTGAGGAGTACGTGATTTGACCGCTGGGAGTGGGCGTGGCGCTAAGCAGGTGCCCGCTGGTGATCCGAGCCACTGCTACGGGGGACAGCTCCAACATGCTGCCAACCAGGTAGGCGATGAAGATGCTGGCCGCAAATGCTGCCGGCTTCCCGGCCCACTCGACGAGAGCGTAGATCGGTTTCAGCGCGGCGGGCGCCTCTTCCTTCGTTGGTAGATCATCGCCTACGACAAGCAGCAATGCCACAACGTAGATATAACCGGTGGCCAGTGGGGTGCGAAGTTCTCGAATGCCAGGCAGCAGCGATGTCAGCACGAGTTCATGCTGTCCGCGTCGGGAGGTCGCGGCGTCAGGGACACGCGGAACACCCGCTGCTGCCCAGCGATGTATAGGACGTGTTCGGCGCGACCTCGCGGAGAGGGAGGAGCGTGCCTGGGTGTGACCGGCTAGCGGAACTGGCGGCCTGCAACCTCACTCGCCACTCACTCGCGACCAGTGACAGACAACGACAAAGAGCCGGACCCAGTGGGACTGGGTCCGGCTCTCGATGTCTGGCACATCCGCAGGTCAGCGGGTTGATCACGCTGTTCCGGCTTCTGTGCCCCCGGCAGGATTCGAACCTGCGCACACGGCTCCGGAGGCCGTTGCTCTATCCCCTGAGCTACGGGGGCGTCCGCCGCGTTCGGCGGCGACGGGTAGAACCCTACCAGCATCTGGGACGTGGCTGTGAACAGGTATTTCCGTCGCGTCACCGGCCCCTCGTTACCCCGCACGGGTCGGAAGTGGGCAAAACCCGGACGCAGCCACTTCCGGCGACCTACTCTCGTCGTGTGTCAGGCGTGTCCGGCCGGGTGCTTGTTGTCGATGACAACCGCGTGATCCGGCAGTTGATCAGGGTCAACCTCGAGCTTGAGGGCTTCGAGGTCGTGACCGCGGCCGATGGTGCCGAGTGTCTGGATGTCGTGCATCAGGTCTGTCCTGATGTCGTCACCCTCGATGTCGTCATGCCCAGGCTGGACGGGCTGCGAACCGCCGAGCGGCTGCGGTCCGATCCGCGGACCAGCCATGTGCCGGTCGCGATCGTCAGTGCCTGTACCGCGGCCGAGCTGGACAGCGGCGTCGCGGCCGGGGTCGACGCGTTCCTCGCCAAGCCCTTCGAGCCCACCGAGCTCGTCCGTGTCGTGCGGCAGCTCATGCGCCGGGAACGGGGAGAACGCGGCCCGCGCGGGGAGTGCCGCGGCGGCGGACAGGAGGGGCCGTCTGCCGTCGACGGCGGCGGACAGGAGGTCGTCGGACGGGCCGGGGAGTGCGAGCGGCTCCCATGAGCTGCGGCCATGAGCCGCTTCCATGAAACGTTCCGACGAGGCTTCCATGAAACGTTCCGACGAGCTGCCCCTTTGACTTACTCCTCCGACGTGGCGACCTCCGTGCGCCCGGCGACCTCTGCGACGCGGTGACCTCCCCCGCACAGCCCCCCGAGTGACCGCATCGCGAAACCGGTTCGCGTGACGCCCCCCCTCCTCCCATACGCTTGTCCCGTGACCCCCGCGGACCTCTCCCTCACCGTGCTGCACGCCGTGCGCCGCGCGGTCGGTGATGGTGCGCTGCGGGTCGCCGTTCCCGAGCGCGTGACGGTCGAGCGGCCCCGGCCCGGTGGGCATGGGGACTGGGTCAGCAGCGTCGCGCTCAAGCTCGCCGGTGCCGCCGGGCGCAAGCCCCTCGATGTCGCCGAGATCCTGAGGGAGCGGCTCCAGCGGAGCCCCGGGATCGCCGCCGTCGACGTCACCGGGCCCGGCTTCCTCAACCTCACCCTCGCGACCGGGGCCCAGCAGCGGCTCGTACGGGAGATCCTGCTGCGCGGGCGGCGGTACGGGTGGTGCGCACCCACCGGCCAGCTCGCCCAGGCCGACTTCCGCCCGGACGTACGCGCCGCCGTCACCGCCGACGCGGTGCGGAGGATCCTCCTCTCCCAGGGGTTCCTCGTCCGCACCCGCTGCGAGGGCGCCGCCGACCCCGCGTGGGCCGAGCTCGGCGTACGGATCGGGGCCGACGCCGAGGTCCAGGCCGAGGTCCAGTTCGAGGGCCGCCGCGACCGCCTGCCCGCCGACGTCGCGCCTCGCCCAGCGCCGCCCGCCGGCTCCGACCGCCTCTCCACCGAAGTCGCGCCCCACCCCGCCCCCCATGCCGGTTCCGCCATCGCGCCCCGCCCGGCCCCCCACACCCCCCGCGAGCTCGTACGGCGTCTCGGCGTCGACGCCGCTCGCTGGGGGCTCCTCTCCGCCGCCGGCCACGACGCACCCCGTCTCGGCGACGACCTCCTCCGCCAGCACGAGGGCAACCCCCTCTTCCGCGTCCGGTACGCCCACTCCCGTACCCGCGCCCTCCTGCGCAACGCCGAGCAGCTGGGGTTCCGGAGCGCGGCCGAGCAGCACGTCGAAGACGGGCAGGCCCTTGCCGACGTCCTCGGTGACCACCCCCTCGTCCTCGCCTCCGCCGCCCGGCTGCGCGCCCCCGACCGGGTCGCCCGGCATCTCGAAGCCACCGCCGACGCGCTGCTCGACTTCCAGCACACCGTCCTGCCCCTCGGCGACGAGAAACCCTCGGCCGCCCACCGTTCCCGGCTCGCGCTCGCCGAAGCCGCCGGGACGGTGCTCGCCGGTGGCCTCTCCCTGCTCGGCATCCGCGCCCCCGACCAGATGTGAAAGATGCAGACATGAGCCGTTCCGCCCACCCCGCCGGGCCCCGTCACGCCGACGTCCTCCCCGAGGGGCACTACTCCGCTCCGCCCGCCGACCTCAATCGTCTCGACCCCAAGGTGTGGGCCAGGACCGTCGGCCGTGACGACGACGGCGTGGTGACCGTGGGAGGCGTGCGCGTCGACGAGCTCCGCGAGCGCTTCGGTACGCCCGCCTACTTCCTCGACGAGTCCGACTTCCGTGCCCGCTGCCGCGCCTGGGCCGACGCCTTCGGCCGGGACGCCGACGTGTTCTACGCCGGCAAGGCGTTCCTCTCCCGCGCCATCGTCCGGTGGCTCAAGGAGGAGGGACTGAACCTCGACGTGTGCTCCGGCGGCGAGCTCACCACCGCCCTCGACGCCGGCATGCCGGCCGAGCGCATCGCCTTCCACGGCAACAACAAGTCCCAGGAGGAGATCCACCGCGCGGTCGAGGCCGGCGTCGGGCGCATCGTCCTCGACTCCTTCCAGGAGATCGTGCGCGTCGCGCACATCGCCCAGTCCCTCGGCAAGCGGCAGCGCGTCCAGATCCGGGTGACGGTGGGCGTGGAGGCCCACACGCACGAGTTCATCGCCACCGCGCACGAGGACCAGAAGTTCGGCATCGCCCTGGCGGGCGGGCAGGCCGCCGAGGCCGTCCGGCGCGCCCTGAAGCTCGACGGGCTCGAGCTCATCGGCATCCACTCCCACATCGGGTCCCAGATCTTCGACATGGCGGGCTTCGAGGTCTCCGCCCGGCGCGTCGTCCAGCTGCTCGCCGAAGTGCGGGACGAGCACGGCGTCGAGCTGCCCGAGATCGACCTCGGCGGCGGCCTCGGCATCGCCTACACCGCCGACGACGACCCCCGTGAGCCTCACCACATCGCCAAGGCCCTCACCGAGATCGTGACGCGCGAGTGCGAGGCCGCCGGGCTGCGTACGCCGCGCATCTCCGTCGAGCCGGGGCGCGCCATCGTCGGGCCCACCGCCTTCACCCTCTACGAGGTCGGCACCGTCAAGCCCCTCGAAGGGCTGCGGACGTACGTCAGCGTCGACGGCGGCATGTCGGACAACATCCGCACCGCGCTGTACGACGCCGAGTACAGCGTCGCCCTGGTGTCGCGGACGAGCGACGCCGAGCCGATGCTCTCCCGCGTCGTCGGCAAGCACTGCGAGAGCGGTGACATCGTGGTCAGGGACGCCTTCCTGCCCGCCGACATCGCCCCCGGCGACCTCATCGCCGTACCCGCCACCGGGGCCTACTGCCGCTCCATGGCGAGCAACTACAACCACGCACTGCGCCCGCCCGTCGTCGCCGTCCGCGACGGCGAGGCCAGGGTGATCGTCCGGCGTGAGACGGAGGAAGATCTCCTGCGTCTCGATGTCGGTTGATGAAATAGATGTCTCAGGATCCGGACGGAGGGCAGAAACCTCCGTCCGGTGAGTGAGACTGGTCCCACCGTAGAGATACGAAGTAGTACGAGAAACGAGGTCGGATGATGCGTACGCGTCCGCTGAAGGTGGCGCTGCTGGGCTGTGGTGTGGTCGGCTCAGAGGTGGCGCGCATCATGACGACGCACGCCGACGATCTCGCCGCGCGCATCGGCGCCCCGGTCGAGCTCGCCGGCGTGGCGGTCCGCCGCCCCGACAAGGTCCGCGAGGGCATCCCCGCCGAGCTGATCACCACCGACGCCACCGCCCTGGTCAAACGGGGCGACATCGACGTCGTCGTCGAGGTCATCGGCGGGGTCGAGCCGGCCCGCACCCTCATCACCACCGCCTTCGAGCACGGCGCCTCCGTCGTCTCGGCCAACAAGGCGCTCCTCGCCCAGGACGGCGCGAGCCTCTACGCCTCCGCCGATCAGCACGGGCAGGACCTGTACTACGAGGCCGCCGTCGCCGGCGCCATCCCGCTCATCCGGCCGCTGCGCGAGTCCCTCGCCGGCGACAAGATCAACCGGGTCATGGGCATCGTCAACGGCACGACCAACTTCATCCTCGACAAGATGGACACGTCGGGGGCCGGGTACAGCGAGGCGCTCGACGAGGCCACCGCGCTCGGATACGCGGAAGCCGACCCGACCGCAGACGTCGAGGGGTTCGACGCCGCCGCCAAGGCCGCCATCCTCGCCGGCATCGCCTTCCACACGCGCGTGCGTCTCGACGACGTCTACCGCGAGGGCATGACCGAGGTCACCGCCGCCGACTTCGCCTCCGCCAAGCGGATGGGCTGCACCATCAAGCTGCTCGCCATCTGCGAGCGCTCCGCCGACGGCGAGTCCGTCACCGCGCGCGTGCACCCCGCGATGATCCCGCTCAGCCACCCGCTCTCCTCCGTCCGCGAGGCCTACAACGCGGTCTTCGTCGAGGCGGAGGCCGCCGGGCGGCTCATGTTCTACGGCCCCGGCGCCGGCGGCTCTCCGACCGCCTCGGCCGTGCTCGGCGACCTGGTCGCCGTGTGCCGCAACAAGCTCAACGAGGCCACCGGCCCCGGCGAGTCCGCGTACACCCAGCTGCCCGTGAGCCCCATGGGCGACGTGGTGACGCGGTACCACATCAGCCTCGACGTGGCCGACAAGCCGGGCGTCCTCGCCCAGGTCGCGACGGTCTTCGCCGAGCACGGCGTGTCGATCGACACCGTCCGTCAGCAGGGAAAGGACGGCGAGGCCTCCCTCGTCGTCGTCACCCACCGCGCGCCCGACGCCGCCCTCTCCGGGACCGTCGAGGCGCTGCGCAAGCTCGACACCGTGCGCGGTGTCGCCAGCATCATGCGTGTTGAAGGGGAGTAAGGACCCATGACCAGCAAGGGCACCCACCAGTGGCGCGGCATCATCGAGGAGTACCGGGACCGCCTTCCGGTCACGGACACGACGCCGGTCGTCACGCTCCGTGAGGGCGGCACGCCGCTCGTCCCCGCTCAGGTCCTCTCCGAGCGCACGGGCTGCGAGGTGCACCTCAAGGTCGAGGGCGCCAACCCCACCGGGTCCTTCAAGGACCGCGGCATGACCATGGCCATCACCAGGGCCAAGGAGGAGGGCGCGCAGGCCGTCATCTGCGCCTCCACCGGCAACACCTCGGCGTCCGCGGCGGCTTACGCGGTCCGCGCCGGCATGGTCTCCGCCGTCCTCGTGCCGCAGGGCAAGATCGCGCTCGGCAAGATGGGCCAGGCCCTCGTGCACGGCGCGAAGATCCTCCAGGTCGACGGCAACTTCGACGACTGCCTGACCCTGGCCCGCGCCCTCTCCGACAACTACCCGGTGGCGCTGGTCAATTCGGTCAACCCGGTCCGTATCGAGGGCCAGAAGACCGCCGCGTTCGAGATCGTGGACATGCTCGGCGACGCCCCCGACATCCATGTGCTGCCCGTCGGCAACGCCGGCAACATCACGGCGTACTGGAAGGGGTACGGCGAGTACGCCGCGGACGGGCTCTCCACGCACCGGCCGCGCATGTGGGGCTTCCAGGCCTCCGGCTCCGCGCCGCTCGTGCGCGGCGAGGTCGTCAAGGACCCGTCGACCATCGCCACGGCGATCCGGATCGGCAACCCGGCCTCGTGGGACTTCGCGATCGCCGCCCGGGACGAGTCGGGCGGCTTCATCGACGAGGTGACGGACCGTGAGATCCTGCGCGCGTACCGTCTGTTGGCCTCCCAGGAGGGCGTCTTCGTCGAGCCGGCCTCCGCCGCGTCCGTCGCCGGTCTGCTGAAGGCCGCCGAGCAGGGCAAGGTCGACCCGGGCCAGCGGATCGTCTGCACCGTCACCGGCAACGGCCTCAAGGACCCGGACTGGGCGGTCGCCGGAGCGCCGCAGCCCGTCACCGTCCCGGTCGACGCCGCCGCCGCCGCCGAGCGCCTCGGCCTCGCCTGATCCTCCGTGTGTTCGCCTCTCCGGGAACCCCGGAGAGGCAAACCCGATCAGGAACGTACATAGGCGCACAGGAAGGCTCGCGACACGCATCGTGCGCCTCCTGTGCGCCCTATGTCGCGGCAGAACCTTCCTTCGATAGGCTGTACCGAACCCGCCCCGTTGCATATGCGCGGTGTCGTTGCCGTTGTCGCCCCCGAGGCAGAAACGGCCCCCGGGTCCTGCGTACTTCTCTTGCCCCACCCCGTAGTCAAACCGCCGCAGCACCACCCCCGCAGTGAAACCCCCCGCAGTCGCAAGTCAAGGAGAGTCATCGAGCGATGGCCGGTCCCGCGTTCCGCGCCGCCGCCGTACGGGTGCGCGTTCCCGCCACCAGCGCCAACCTCGGCCCGGGCTTCGACGCCTTCGGCCTGTCGCTGGGCCTCTACGACGACGTCGTCGTCCGAGTCGCCGACTCCGGGCTGCACATCGACATCGCGGGCGAGGGCGCCGAGACGCTCCCGCGCGATGAGAGCCACCTGCTCGTACGTTCCCTGCGTACGGCCTTCGACCTGCTGGGCGGTCAGCCGCGCGGCCTCGAGGTCGTCTGCGCCAACCGCATCCCGCACGGCCGCGGCCTCGGCTCCTCCTCCGCCGCCATCTGCGCGGGCATCGTCGCCGCCCGCGCCGTGACCATAGGCGGGGACTCCCGTCTCGACGAGACCGCGCTGCTCGAGCTGGCCACCGAGATCGAGGGACACCCCGACAACGTCGCCGCCTGTCTCCTCGGCGGCTTCACGCTCGCCTGGACCGAGTCCGGTGCCGCGCGGGCGATCAGGATGGACCCCGCGGATTCCATCGTTCCGGTGGTTTTCGTCCCCGGAAAGCCCGTACTGACCGAGACCGCCCGCGGTCTGCTTCCGCGCACCGTCCCGCACGTCGACGCCGCCGCCAACGCCGGACGCGCCGCGCTGCTGGTGGAGGCGCTGACCCGCCGCCCCGAGCTGTTGCTGGCGGCCACCGAGGACCGGCTCCACCAGGAGTACCGGGCCCCCGCGATGCCGGAGAGCATCGCCCTTGTGAACCGACTGCGGGCGGACGGCGTCCCCGCGGTCATCTCCGGCGCGGGCCCCACGGTGCTCGCGCTGGCCGAACACGGGACGGCCGACAAGGTCGCCCGACTGGCGGGCGAGGGATGGGCCGCGAACCGGCTCGACCTCGATGTGTCCGGAGCGAGTGTTCTGCCGCTCGCGCCCTAGGGGCGAGCGCGACACGTCCGGACACGGGATTGCCGGTGATGGAGAGGGGGAATGTTTGTTGGAGCCGGTAGTGTTAACCTCAAGTCTGCACCCGACGTCTTTGTGGCGCGGTGCTGAGTGTCCCCATCAGGGACCACCCATTCTTCCGGGAGCCTCCCCAACTGCCTGAGCAGCCTGCCTGAGCAGTTTCGAGCACGCTCCGGAACCGGCACGACACCCCTCGCTCTTCCCCGGTGAGGGCCGAGCAGGGGGCCTCGGGCCGGACCCACAGCACGTTTTCTCTCTCCGCCGTACCCGGCGGGACCACCGCCCCGACCCGGTCCAGAAGCAGGACCGTCGTCGGACAGCACAACCGGTCGCCGAGCCAGATGGCCGACGTCCGCTCCAGGGAAGGACCCTTCGTGAGCGACACCACCGATCTGATGGGCGTGACTGCCGACAACAGTGTCGACACCGCCGCGCCCGCCGCAGGTGCTGCCACTGGCACCACCGCACGGCGCCGCCGCTCCGGCACCGGCCTCGAGGGCATGGTCCTGGCCGAGCTGCAGCAGGTCGCGTCCGGCCTCGGCATCAGGGGCACCGCGCGTATGCGCAAGAGCCAGCTGATCGAGGTCATCAAGGAGGCGCAGGCCGGGGGAGGAGCCTCCGCCCCCGCCAAGGCCGCCGACGCGGCCGAGACCAAGCCGAAGCGCCGCGCCGCGTCCAAGGCCCGCGCCGGTGACACCGCCGCCGAGGCCGAGCCGAAGGCCGACAAGGCCGAGAAGGCCGTCGCCCAGCAGCAGATCGACATCCCGGGGCAGCCGGCCAGCGACGACCAGCCGGTCGGCGAGCGCCGCCGCCGCCGGGCCACCGCCCCGGCCGGCAGCCCGGAGGGCGAGGTCAAGGGCGAGACCGCCCAGGCCGTGAAGACCGACACCAAGGTCGAGGCGCGCACGGAGACCCGTACGGACACCCGTACCGACGCCTCTTCCGACGGCAAGGCCGAGGGCGCGGTCGACACCGCCGAGGGCCGTGGCCGTCGTGACCGTGGCGAGCGCGGCGACCGCCGTGACCGCGGCGACCGTCAGCGCGACCGCCGTGACCGCGGCAAGGGCGACGACCAGCAGGGCGGTGGCCAGGGCGGCCAGCGGCAGCAGCGTCAGGGCGGCCCGCAGGGTCAGCAGGGCGGCCCGCAGGACGACTTCGACGACGAGGGCGGCCGTCGTGGCCGTCGCGGCCGCTACCGCGACCGTCGTGGGCGTCGTGGCCGTGACGACTTCGCCGCCGGTGAGCCGCAGGTCTCCGAGGACGACGTCCTGATCCCCGTCGCGGGCATCCTGGACATCCTCGACAACTACGCGTTCATCCGGACCTCCGGCTACCTGCCCGGCCCGAACGACGTGTACGTCTCCCTCGCCCAGGTCCGCAAGAACGGCCTGCGCAAGGGTGACCACGTCACCGGCGCCGTGCGTCAGCCGAAGGAGGGCGAGCGCCGCGAGAAGTTCAACGCGCTGGTCCGCCTGGACTCCTCGAACGGCATGGCCGCCGACTCCGGCCGCGGCCGCCCGGAGTTCAACAAGCTGACCCCGCTCTACCCGCAGGACCGGCTCCGTCTGGAGACCGACCCGGGCGTGCTGACCACCCGGATCATCGACCTCGTGTCGCCGATCGGCAAGGGCCAGCGAGGCCTGATCGTGGCCCCGCCGAAGACCGGCAAGACCATGATCATGCAGGCGATCGCCAACGCGATCACGCACAACAACCCCGAGTGCCACCTGATGGTCGTCCTGGTCGACGAGCGTCCGGAAGAGGTCACCGACATGCAGCGGTCGGTCAAGGGCGAGGTCATCTCCTCGACCTTCGACCGCCCGGCCGAGGACCACACCACCGTCGCCGAGCTGGCCATCGAGCGCGCCAAGCGCCTCGTGGAGCTGGGTCACGACGTGGTCGTCCTGCTCGACTCCATCACCCGTCTGGGCCGCGCGTACAACCTCGCGGCGCCGGCCTCCGGCCGCATCCTGTCCGGTGGTGTCGACTCGACCGCGCTCTACCCGCCGAAGCGCTTCTTCGGTGCCGCGCGCAACATCGAGGACGGCGGCTCGCTGACCATCCTGGCCACCGCGCTGGTCGACACCGGCTCGCGCATGGACGAGGTGATCTTCGAGGAGTTCAAGGGCACCGGCAACATGGAGCTCAAGCTCGACCGGAAGCTCGCCGACAAGCGCATCTTCCCGGCGGTGGACGTCGACGCGTCCGGCACCCGTAAGGAAGAGATCCTGCTCGGCAGCGACGAGCTCGCCGTCACCTGGAAGCTGCGCCGGGTGCTGCACGCGCTCGACCAGCAGCAGGCGATCGAGCTGCTGCTCGACAAGATGAAGCAGACGAAGTCGAACGGCGAGTTCCTGCTGCAGATCCAGAAGACGACCCCGGGTGCCGGAAACGGCAACGACTAGTCGAGATATGGGTCACACGGCGGTATTGCGGGCTTTCTGTCCGTAATGCCGCCGTGACCTGCGTAAAGACCACTGTGCCCACCGTGCCTCGCACGGTGGGCACCGTGCGTAGCGGGGGTCGTCGAAGGCTCGCTCATCCAAACCTCACAGCTCCGCGTGCAACCCTTTTGGGTGTTTCGCCGTCACACAAAGTGAACCGAGGACCCGAGGAAGCAGATGACCGAGCAGAACAAGGGTGGCCGAATACGGGGCAGCGGCCGGCGCCGCAAGCTGCCCGCCAAGGGCCGCCGCGCGGCGACCGTCGCCGCCTGGAGCGCGGCCGGGCTCGTCCTCGTCGGTGGCTGCGGCCTCGGTTACGTCTACCTCAAGCTCAACGGCAACCTCGAGGGCGTCGACATCAACGCCCAGCTCGGTACCGACCGCCCCAAGAACCTCGACAACGGCTCGATGGACATCCTCGTCCTCGGCTCCGACTCGCGCTCCGGCGACAACGCCGCGTACGGCAAGGACGAGGGCGGTGCCCGCTCCGACACCGCGATGGTCGTCCACGTCTACGAAGGCCACCAGAAGGCCAGCGTCGTCTCCATCCCGCGCGACACCCTGATCGACCGCCCGGAGTGCACCGACGGGCAGGGCGCCACCGTCTCCGGCGAGAGCCGGGCGATGTTCAACACCGCGTACGAGGTCGGCGGCCCGGCCTGCGCCGTGAAGACCGTCGAGTCGATGTCCGGCATCCGTATGGACCACTACATCGAGGTCGACTTCACCGGCTTCAAGAAGCTGATAGACAAGCTGGGCGGGGTGGAGATCACCACCACCCGGCCGATCCAGGACACCAAGAGCCACCTCGACCTCACCCCGGGGACCCACACCCTCGACGGCGAGCAGTCCCTCGGCCTGGTCCGCACCCGCAAGAGCGTCGGCGACGGCAGCGACCTCGGCCGCATCCAGCTCCAGCAGGCCTTCATGAAGGCCTTCATCGACCGGGTCAAGGACGTCGGCGTCTTCACCAACCCGAAGAAGCTCCTGGACCTCGCCGACACCGCCACCAAGGCGATCACTCCCGACTCGGAGCTCGACTCCGTCAACGAGCTGATGAGCTTCGCCAAGGGGCTCGGCGGCCTCGGCGCCGAGGATGTCCACATGATCACGATGCCGGTCGAGTACGACCCCGCCGACCCCAACCGCGTCATCCCCCTGGAAGCCCAGTCCCAGCAGGTCTGGAGGGCGCTCAAGGGGGACAGGCCGATCCCCGCCTCGGCGACGAAGGACGCGGCCACCGGCAAGGCCGAGGGCCTCGTCAAGTAGGCCGGAGGCCCGGGACGCGGGCCCCGGAATAGTTTCACCACGGACCCGGTTTTGGGAGATACGGCCGGTCCTGGCAGACTGGTACGTCGGCCCCGGTTCACGCATGTGCATCCCGCACGGCGACCCGGTGCCCTCCCGAAACTAGGAGACACCTTGAAGCGCGAGATCCACCCCGAGTACGTCGAGACCCAGGTCAGCTGCACCTGCGGCGCGTCGTTCACCACGCGTAGCACCCTCACCGACGGCACCATCCGTGCCGAGGTCTGCTCCGAGTGCCACCCGTTCTACACGGGCAAGCAGAAGATCCTCGACACCGGCGGCCGCGTCGCCCGCTTCGAGGCCCGCTTCGGCAAGGCTGCGGCCAAGAAGTAGCACGTCACTGCGCCGGTCCTTGGTCGCTCCCGCAGGGGAGACCGGACCGGCGCTTTGCCGTCCCCGCAGCCCTTCACGCCTTCACGATTGAATCCAGGAGCACCCGATGTTCGAAGCGGTCGAGGAACTGGTCGGCGAACACGCCGATCTCGAGAAGAAGCTCGCCGACCCTTCGGTCCACTCCGACCAGGCGAACGCGCGCAAGCTCAACAAGCGTTACGCGGAGCTGACCCCGATCATCGGCACGTACAAGGCGTGGAAGCGGACGGCGGACGACATCGAGACGGCCAAGGAGCTGGCCGCCGACGACCCCGACTTCGCCGCCGAGGTCAAGGAGCTGGAGAAGCAGCGCGAGGAGCTGACCGACAAGCTGCGGCTGCTGCTCGTCCCTCGCGACCCCAGCGACGACAAGGACGTCATCCTCGAGATCAAGGCCGGCGCGGGCGGCGACGAGTCCGCCCTGTTCGCCGGCGACCTCCTGCGGATGTATCTGCGCTACGCCGAGCGCGTCGGCTGGAAGACCGAGATCATCGACTCCACCGAGTCCGAGCTCGGCGGCTACAAGGACGTCCAGGTCGCCGTGAAGACCAAGGGCGGCAACGGCGCGACCGAGCCCGGTCAGGGCGTCTGGGCGCGCCTGAAGTACGAGGGCGGGGTGCACCGAGTCCAGCGCGTGCCCGCCACCGAGTCGCAGGGCCGCATCCACACCTCCGCCGCCGGTGTCCTCGTGACCCCCGAGGCCGAGGAGATCGACGTCGAGATCCACGCCAACGACCTGCGCATCGACGTCTACCGCTCGTCCGGTCCCGGTGGCCAGTCCGTCAACACCACCGACTCCGCGGTCCGCATCACGCACCTGCCGACCGGCATCGTCGCCTCCTGCCAGAACGAGAAGAGCCAGCTCCAGAACAAGGAGCAGGCCATGCGTATCCTCCGGTCCCGGCTGCTCGCCGCCGCCCAGGAGAAGGCCGAGGCCGAGGCCGCGGACGCCCGCCGCAGTCAGGTCCGCACCGTCGACCGGTCCGAGAAGATCCGGACGTACAACTACCCGGAAAACCGGATCTCGGACCACCGGGTCGGTTTCAAGGCGTACAACTTGGACCAGGTGCTCGACGGCGACCTGGACGCCATGATCCAGGCCTGCGTCGACGCCGACTCCGCTGCCAAGCTCGCCGCGGCGTAACGTCCGTAGGCCCCACCCCGCACCACGGAGGACCAGCGTGAACCTGCTGCTTGCCGAGGTGGCCCAGGCCACCCAGCGGCTGGCCGACGCCGGCGTTCCCTCGCCGCGTTTCGACGCGGAGGAGCTCGCCGCGTTCGTGCACGGCGTCAAGCGGGGGGAGCTGCACAACGTCAAGGACACCGACTTCGACGCCCGTTACTGGGAGGCGGTCGCCCGCCGCGAGGCGCGCGAGCCGCTCCAGCACATCACCGGCCGGGCGTTCTTCCGCTACCTGGAGCTCCAGGTCGGACCCGGGGTCTTCGTGCCCCGCCCCGAGACCGAGTCGGTCGTGGGCTGGGCGATAGACGCCGTACGCGCGATGGACGTCGTCGAGCCGCTGATCGTCGACCTGTGCACCGGCTCCGGCGCGATCGCGCTCGCCATGGCGCAGGAGGTGCCGCGCTCGCGCGTGCACGCCGTGGAGCTCTCGGACGAGGCGCTGGTGTGGACCCGCAAGAACGCCGAGGGCTCACGGGTCACCGTCCACCAGGGCGACGCGCTGAGCGCGCTCCCCGAGCTCGACGGGCAGGTCGACCTGGTCATCTCCAACCCGCCGTACATCCCGCTGACCGAGTGGGAGTACGTGGCGCCCGAGGCGCGCGACCACGACCCGGAGATGGCGCTGTTCTCCGGCGAGGACGGCCTCGACACGATCCGCGGGATCGAGCGCACCGCGCACCGGCTGCTGCGGCCCGGCGGTCTCGTGGTCATCGAGCACGCGGACACCCAGGGCGGCCAGGTGCCGTGGATCTTCAACGAGGAGGCCGGCTGGGCGGACGCCGCCGACCACCCCGACCTGAACAACCGGCCGCGCTTCGCGACCGCCCGCAAGGCGATGCCATGAAGTCCCTGTACACGACGAGGACGGCCGCCGCTCAGGCGAACCGAGTGATCAGAAAGATGGAGGCGGGCGAGTAATGGCTCGGCGATACGACTGCAACGAAGCGACCGACCGAGTCACCGGGCTGCGCGAGGCCGCGTCCGCCGTCCGCCGCGGCGAGCTGGTCGTGCTCCCCACCGACACCGTGTACGGGATCGGCGCGGACGCCTTCAGCTCGGAGGCCGTCGCGGACCTGCTGGCGGCGAAGGGCCGTGGCCGGAACATGCCCACGCCCGTGCTCATCGGCTCCCCGAACACGCTGCACGGGCTCGTCACGGACTTCTCCGAGCAGGCGTGGGAGCTCGTCGACGCGTTCTGGCCGGGCGCCCTGACCCTGGTCACGCGGCACCAGCCGTCGCTCCAGTGGGACCTGGGCGACACCCGGGGCACCGTCGCGATCCGGATGCCGCTGCACCCGGTCGCGATCGAGCTGCTGACCGAGGTCGGCCCGATGGCGGTCTCCTCGGCGAACCTGACGGGACACCCCTCGCCCGAGGACTGCGACGCCGCGCAGGCGATGCTCGGCGACTCGGTTTCCGTGTATCTGGACGGCGGTCCGACGCCCGGCATCGTGCCGTCGTCGATCGTCGACGTGACGGGCAAGGTGCCGGTGCTGCTGCGCGAGGGCGCGCTCTCCCCGGAGGAGCTCCGGAAGGTCGTACCCGACCTCGAGGTGGCCAATTGACCGCCCCTGAGGGGCGTGGCATAGCGGGGCACGAGAGCACTTCCTTCCGCATTCTCCACGTCAGCACCGGCAACGTCTGCCGCTCGCCGATCACCGAGCGGCTGACTCGCCATGCCCTGTGCGACCGCCTGGGCGACCCCCGGGGCGGCGGCCTGATCGTGGAGAGCGCGGGCACGTGGGGCCACGAGGGGGCCCCGATGGAGGCCAACGCGGAGCTGGTCCTCGCCGACTTCGGCGCGGACTCCAGCGGCTTCGTGGGCCGCGAGCTCCTCGACGAGCACGTCATCCGCGCCGACCTGGTCCTGACGGCGACGCGGGACCACCGGGCGCAGGTCATCTCGATGGGCCACTCGGCGGGGCTTCGCACCTTCACCCTGAAGGAGTTCACCCGCCTCGTCCGGGCGATAGATCCGGCCACGCTGCCGGACCCGCTCGACGACGGCATGGTCGAACGCGCGCGTGCGCTGGTCCGCGCGGCGGCGGCTCTACGCGGGTGGCTCCTGGCCCCGAACGCCGAGGCGGACGAGGTCAACGACCCGTACGGCGCCCCGATCACGTTCTTCCGCTCGATCGGTGACGAGATCAACACGGCCCTGGATCCCGTGGTGACGGCGCTGACGGGCGTCCCGGCGCGGCGCTGAGGACCGTCGTCAGCGGGGGCGGAGCGGGGCGGGGGGTTCGGCCGGACGGCTCAGGGGCCGAGCGGACACCGGGCAAAGCGGCCCGGACGCGCCTACATTGGAGCTGAAGCCCAGCCCCCGCGCCTGGAGCCACAGATGCCGGTCACCGCTCCCCCCGAAGAGGATCTCGACGTCCTGCGGCGGCAGGACCCCGAGATCGCCGACGTACTGCTCGGCGAGGTGCGCCGGCAGTCCGACAGCCTGCAGCTGATCGCCGCCGAGAACTTCACCTCGCCCGCCGTCCTCGCCGCGCTCGGCTCCCCGCTCGCCAACAAGTACGCCGAGGGCTATCCCGGCGCCCGCCACCACGGTGGCTGCGAGTTCGCCGACGCCGCCGAGCGGATCGCCGTGGACCGGGCCAAGGCCCTCTTCGGCGCCGAGCACGCCAACGTCCAGGCGCACTCCGGCTCGTCCGCCGTTCTCGCCGCGTACGCCGCTCTGCTGCGGCCCGGGGACACCGTCCTCGCCATGGGTCTCGCGCACGGCGGCCATCTCACCCACGGCTCGCCCGCCAACTTCTCCGGCCGCTGGTTCGACTTCGTGCCCTACGGCGTCGACGCCGAGACCGGGCTCGTCGACTACGAGCAGGTCGCCGCGCTCGCCCGACACCACCGCCCCAAGGCGATCGTCTGCGGCTCCATCTCCTACCCGCGCCACCTCGACTACGCGCTCTTCCGTGACATCGCCGACGAGGTGGGCGCCTATCTCATCGCCGACGCCGCCCACCCCATCGGTCTGGTCGCCGGGGGAGCGGCCCCCAGCCCCGTCCCGTACGCCGACATCGTCTGCGGCACCACCCACAAGGTGCTGCGCGGCCCGCGAGGCGGGATGATCCTCTGCGGCGCCGACCTCGCCGGCCGTGTCGACCGGGCCGTGTTCCCGTTCACCCAGGGCGGGGCCCAGATGCACACCATCGCCGCCAAGGCCGTCGCCTTCGGCGAGGCGACGGCGCCGGGCTTCGCCGCGTACGCCCATCAGGTGGTGGCGCACGCCCGCGTCCTCGCCGAGGCGCTCGCCGCCGAGGGCTTCGCCGTCACCACCGGCGGCACCGACACCCATCTCATCACCGCCGACCCCGCCCCCCTCGGCATCGACGGCCGCACCGCCCGCACCCGGCTCGCCGCCGCGGGCATGGTCCTCGACACCTGCGCCCTGCCCTACGGCGACGGCCGCGGCATCCGCCTCGGCACCGCCGCCGTGACGACGCAGGGCATGGGCCCCGTGGAGATGGTCCGGATCGCCGCGCTCTTCACGCGCGCGCTGCGGGACGACGACCCCGACGAGACGGCCGCCGTACGCGCCGAAGTACGCGATCTGGCCGGGCGATTTCCCCCGTACGGCAGGTGAGGGAGAGCGGAGCGCAACCATCCTCCGGGACCGTATGTCCTCAAGCACATGGACAGCACGGCTAGGGTGTGGGGCTGAGATGGCCAGCGATTCCTGTGGGGCAGCCCGTGCGTGATTACCTGCTGACGCTCTGTGTCACGGCCGCGGTGACCTATCTGCTCACCGGTCCGGTGCGGAAGTTCGCCATCGCGACCGGGGCGATGCCGGAGATCCGCGCCCGCGACGTACACCGAGAACCGACTCCGCGGCTCGGTGGCATCGCCATGTTCTTCGGGCTGTGCGCGGGACTGCTGGTCGCGGACCACCTGCAGAACCTCAACAGCGTCTTCGAGCTGTCCAACGAGCCCCGCGCGCTGCTCTCCGGCGCCGCCCTGATCTGGCTGATCGGTGTCCTGGACGACAAGTTCGAGCTGGACGCACTGATCAAGCTGGGCGCGCAGATGATCTCCGCCGGCGTGATGGTGATCCAGGGTCTGACGATCCTGTGGCTGCCGATCCCCGGTGTCGGCACGGTGGCGCTCACGCGCGGACAGGGCACGCTCCTGACGGTCGCCCTGGTGGTGCTCACCATCAACGCCGTGAACTTCGTCGACGGCCTGGACGGTCTCGCCGCCGGCATGGTCTGCATCGCCGCCGCGGCCTTCTTCCTGTACGCGTACCGGCTCTGGTACGGCTACACGATCGAGGCCGCCGCCCCCGCGACGCTCTTCGCCGCGATCCTCATGGGCATGTGCCTGGGCTTCCTGCCGCACAACATGCATCCGGCCAGGATCTTCATGGGCGACTCGGGCTCGATGCTGATCGGTCTGATCCTGGCCGCGTCGGCGATCTCGATCACCGGCCAGGTCGACCCGGACATCCTGAGGCTCTTCGAGGGCTCGACCCGTGAGGCCACCCACGCCGCCCTGCCGGTCTTCATCCCGCTCGTGCTGCCGCTGACCATCATCGCGATCCCGATGGCCGACCTCTTTCTGGCGATCGTGCGCCGCACCTGGAACGGGCAGTCGCCGTTCGCGGCCGACCGCGGGCACCTGCACCACCGGCTCCTGGAGGTCGGGCACTCGCACAGCCGGGCCGTCCTGATCATGTACTTCTGGTCGGCGCTGATCGCCTTCGGGACGCTGGCGTACTCGGTGCACTCGACGTCGATGTGGATCGTTCTCGGGGTCGTGCTGCTGAGTGCGGTCGGTCTGATCCTGCTGCTGCTGCCGCGCTTCACCCCGCGCGCCCCGCGCTGGGCGGAGTCCTTCGTTCCGCCGCGCTACCGGCGCCGTCCGGTCCCGCGGATGGAAGCCGTCCCTCCGGTCTCCGCGCACCCCGTCGAGGAACCGGCGGAGCCGTCGTCGGCGGCGGCGTCCGACCGCGTCCCGGTCCCTGCCGGCGTCAACGGCGCCACCGCGATCGGCAACCGTTCGCGCTTCACCGACCGGCGGAAGGCCGGAACGCCGAGTTGACGAAAGCCGCACTGTCGGTCAATACCAGACAAGTCGACGTCAGACTGTGCACACACGCGCGCGTTAACTCTCATGTGTGACAGTCGGCACACCCTATGGGTAAAGACCTATTCAAATAGTTTGTGATACGGTTCACGAGACCCGGCGACAGTGCCGAAAGACCGTAGTGCGACGGTCTCTTGGCCCCGAGACACACCTCGGACCGGGCCTACGCTCGTCCCTGACGACACCATCGCCCCCACCAGCAACGCGGAGACACCGCCATGCCGTCCAACGACGCACGCATCCTTCTGTCAGCTGCCATTCCCGCTGCTGCCACCGGCGCCATCGCCGCGGTCATCAGCGGTGTGGTCGCCGGCGGCGAGGGTGCGCTCGGCGCCGTCCTCGGCTGCGCGGTGGTCCTCGTCTTCATGGGTCTCGGGCTCGTGGTGCTCCAACGGACCGCCAAGTCGTACCCGCAGCTGTTCCAGGCCATGGGGCTGATGCTCTACACGGCTCAGCTGCTCCTGCTCTTCCTCTTGATGGCCCTGCTCAAGAACACCACGTGGTTCGATTTCAAGGCCTTCGCCTTCACCCTGCTCGCGGCGACCCTCGTCTGGATCGCCGGGCAGGCCCGTGCCTACATGAAGGCCAAGATCATGTACGTCGATCCCGAGTCCTCGAAGGGTGACAAGCCCGGGAGCACGGGGTCGTCGACGTGAGGGGTAGGGCCGGGATAAAGGCGCGTTCGGCTTCCTGCTATCGTCCGGTGCCAACTGCGGCACTGCGGGCGCGGGCATCCGAGCTGACGCCTGTCCCAGCGCGAGGCACGATGCCAGACCGCCGCCCCCTTATCCGTAAGACCACCAGTCCAGTGCCGACCCGCGGCTGCGTGCCGCGCCGACACAACGAGGTTGCCGTACCTATGCGCCACGCTGAAGGAGCCCGCGGTGAGTGCTGACCAGACGCTTGCCTTCGACCCGGATTGCCACATCTTCACTGGATGCGGCTTCCCGGCTCCGGGCCTGCACACGTTCATGTACGAGCCCATCGCCACGGTGGGAGGCGTCGACATCTCCAAGCCGATGCTGCTCGCCGTCCTCGGCTCCATCGTGGTCGTCGCGTTCTTCTGGGCCGCCTTCAACAAGCCCAAGCTGATCCCCGGCAAGATGCAGATGGTCGGCGAGGCCGGTTACGACTTCGTGCGCCGCGGCATCGTCTACGAGATCATCGGCAAGAAGGACGGCGAGAAGTACGTCCCCTTCATGGTGTCGTTGTTCTTCTTCGTCTGGATCATGAACCTCTGGTCGATCATTCCGCTCGCCCAGTTCCCGGTCACCTCGCTGATCGCCTTCCCGGCCGGTCTCGCCCTGATCGTGTACGTGCTCTGGATCTCGCTGACCTTCAAGAAGCACGGCTTCGTCGGCGGCTGGAAGAACATCGTCGGCTACGACAAGTCGCTCGGCCCGATCCTCCCGATGGTCGTCGTCCTCGAGTTCTTCTCGAACCTGCTCATCCGGCCCTTCACGCACGCGGTGCGACTGTTCGCGAACATGTTCGCCGGCCACCTGCTGATCGTGATGTTCTCGCTGGCCACCTGGTACCTCATGAACGGCCTCGGCTTCGTCTACGCCGGTGCCTCGTTCGTGATGGTCATCGTGATGACCGGCTTCGAGCTCTTCATCCAGGCTGTCCAGGCGTACGTCTTCGTCCTCCTGGCCTGCAGCTACGTCCAGGGCGCGCTCGCCGAGCACCACTGAGCCAGGCCCAGCCCACCCCCAACCAACAGTCGTCCGGTGGCCAACCCCCACCGGGTCCTTGAAAGAGAAGGAAGAACCGGCATGTCCGCTCTCGAGACTCTCGCCGCTGTCAACGGAAACGTCGCCTCCATCGGCTACGGCCTGGCCGCGATCGGCCCCGGCGTCGGCGTCGGCATCATCTTCGGTAACGGCACCCAGGCCCTCGCGCGTCAGCCCGAGGCTGCCGGCCTGATCCGTACCAACCAGATCATGGGTTTCGCCTTCTGTGAGGCGCTCGCCCTCATCGGCATCGTCATGGGCTTCGTCTACCAGTAAGCCGGACCGACAGCCCGAACCTTTTTACGGAAGGCACTGATGTGAACGCTCTGCTTCTTGCGGCAGCGGCGGAGGAGCAGCCTCCGCTCATCCCGCATCTCGACGAGCTCGTCATCGGCCTGATCGCCTTCGTCATCGTCTTCGGCTTCCTCGCCAAGAAGCTCATCCCGAACATCAACAAGGTTCTGGACGAGCGCCGCGAGGCCATCGAGGGTGGCATCGAGAAGGCCGAGTCGGCCCAGATCGAGGCTCAGAGTGTGCTGGAGCAGTACAAGGCCCAGCTCGCCGAGGCCCGCCACGAGGCCGCGCGTCTTCGCCAGGAGGCGACGGAGCAGGGCACCGCGATCATCCAGGAGATGAAGGCGGAAGGCCAGCGCCAGCGCGAGGAGATCATCGCGGCCGGTCACGCCCAGATCGAGGCGGACCGCAAGGCCGCGGCGACCTCGCTGCGCCAGGACGTGGGCAAGCTCGCCACCGACCTGGCCGGCAAGCTGGTCGGCGAGTCCCTCGAGGACTCCGCCCGCCAGAGCCGCACGATCGACCGCTTCCTCGATGAGCTCGAGGAGAAGGCCGAGGCCGTCCGATGAACGGAGCGAGCCGCGAGGCACTGGCCGCCGCACGTGAGTCCCTCGACGCGCTGACCGACAACACGTCTGTCGACGCGACGAAGCTCGCGGGTGAGCTGGCCGCCGTCACCGCGCTGCTCGACCGCGAGGTGTCGCTGCGTCGGGTCCTGACCGACCCGGCGCAGGCGGGCGAGGCCAAGGCCGAGCTCGCCGGGCGACTGCTCAGCGGTCAGGTGGGCGGCGAGACCGTCGACCTGGTCTCCGGCATGGTCCGTTCCCGCTGGTCGCAGTCGCGTGACCTGGTCGACTCGGTCGAGGAGCTGGCGAACATCGCCGACCTCACCGCGGCGCAGCAGGCCGGCGCGCTGGACGACGTCGAGGACGAGCTGTTCCGGTTCGGCCGGATCGTCTCCTCCAGCACCGAGCTCCGCTCGGCGCTGACGGACAAGGCCGCCACGGCGTCCGCCAAGGGCGAGCTGCTGCGCAGCCTGCTCGGCGGCAAGGCCCACGCGGTCACCGAGCGCCTGGTCGTCCGTCTCGTGACCCAGCCCCGGGGACGTAGCCTGGAAGCGGGACTCGAGTCCCTCTCCAAGCTCGCCGCGGCGCGCCGGGACCGGATGGTCGCGGTCGTCACCTCGGCGGTGCCGCTGACCGACCAGCAGAAGCAGCGCCTCGGTGCCGTCCTGGCCAAGCTGTACGGCCGCCAGATGCACCTGAACCTCGACGTGGACCCCACGGTCCTCGGCGGGATCTCGGTGCAGGTCGGCGACGAGGTCATCAACGGGACCATCGCGGAGCGCCTCGACGAGGCGACCCGGCGACTGGCCGGCTGACGTCAGCCACCAACTGAACACAGCATCACCTGCGGCCCGGTTGGGCCGTGCAGAGATTGCAGAAGATTCCTGGGGGTCGGCCCCCAGACCCCCTAAGAAACTTCGGGCCCAACAAGGAGAGCAGGGAACCCAGATGGCGGAGCTCACGATCCGGCCGGAGGAGATCCGGGACGCGCTGGAGAACTTTGTCCAGTCGTACCAGCCGGACGCGGCCTCGCGCGAGGAGGTCGGAACGGTCAGCCTGGCCGGCGACGGCATTGCCAAGATCGAGGGTCTGCCCTCGGCCATGGCGAACGAGCTGCTGAAGTTCGAGGACGGCACCCTCGGTCTCGCCCTCAACCTCGAGGAGCGCGAGATCGGTGCGATCGTCCTCGGCGAGTTCAGCGGCGTCGAGGAGGGACAGCCGGTGCAGCGCACCGGTGAGGTCCTCTCCGTCGGTGTCGGCGAGGGATACCTGGGTCGCGTCGTCGACCCGCTCGGCAACCCGATCGACGGCCTCGGCGAGATCGCGACCGAGGGCCGCCGCGCCCTCGAGCTGCAGGCCCCCGGCGTGATGGCCCGTAAGTCGGTCCACGAGCCGATGGAGACCGGCTACAAGGCCGTCGACGCCATGACCCCGGTCGGCCGTGGCCAGCGTCAGCTGATCATCGGCGACCGTCAGACCGGCAAGACCGCGCTGGCCGTCGACACGATCATCAACCAGCGCGACAACTGGCGCTCGGGCGACGTGAACAAGCAGGTCCGCTGCATCTACGTCGCCATCGGCCAGAAGGGCTCCACCATCGCGTCCGTGCGCGGCGCCCTGGAGGAGGCCGGCGCGCTCGAGTACACGACGATCGTCGCCGCCCCGGCGTCCGACCCGGCCGGCTTCAAGTACCTGGCGCCGTACACCGGCTCCGCCATCGGCCAGCACTGGATGTACCAGGGCAAGCACGTCCTGATCGTCTTCGACGACCTGTCGAAGCAGGCCGACGCCTACCGCGCCGTGTCGCTGCTGCTGCGCCGCCCGCCGGGCCGTGAGGCCTACCCGGGTGACGTCTTCTACCTGCACTCCCGTCTGCTGGAGCGCTGCGCGAAGCTGTCGGACGAGCTGGGCGCGGGCTCGATGACCGGTCTGCCGATCGTCGAGACCAAGGCCAACGACGTCTCGGCGTTCATCCCGACCAACGTCATCTCCATCACCGACGGCCAGTGCTTCCTGGAGTCCGACCTGTTCAACGCCGGCCAGCGCCCGGCCCTGAACGTCGGTATCTCGGTCTCGCGTGTCGGTGGCTCCGCCCAGCACAAGGCGATGAAGCAGATCTCCGGCCGCCTCCGCGTGGACCTGGCCCAGTACCGTGAGCTGGAGGCGTTCGCCGCCTTCGGTTCCGACCTGGACGCCGCGTCGAAGGCCCAGCTGGAGCGTGGACAGCGCATGGTCGAGCTGCTCAAGCAGGCTCAGTACCAGCCGATGCCCACCGAGAACCAGGTCGTCTCCATCTGGGCCGGCACCACCGGCAAGATGGACGACGTCCCGGTCGCCGACATCCGCCGCTTCGAGGCCGAGCTCCTCGCGTACCTGCGTCAGAACCACGCGGGTCTCATGAGCTCCATCCGTGAGGGCGGCAAGCTGTCGGACGACACCCTGCAGTCCGTCGGTGACGCCATCGCGGAGTTCAAGAAGCAGTTCGAGACCTCTGACGGGAAGCTGCTGGGCGACGACGCTTCCGCTGCCGTCAACGTCTCGAAGTGACGACGGAAGGGACCTGACTCATGGGAGCGCAGCTCCGGGTCTACAAGCGTCGCATCAAATCCGTCACCGCGACGAAGAAGATCACCAAGGCGATGGAGATGATCGCCGCCTCGCGTGTCGTCAAGGCGCAGCGCAAGGTGCAGGCGTCGACGCCGTACGCGACCGAGCTCACGCGCGCGGTCACGGCGGTGGCCACGGGTGCGAACGACAAGCACCCGCTGACCACCGAGGCGGAGAACCCGACCCGTGCCGCGGTCCTGCTCCTCACGAGCGACCGCGGTCTGGCCGGCGCCTTCAACTCCAACGCCATCAAGGCGGCGGAGCAGCTGACGAAGAAGCTGGAGAGCGAGGGCCGCCAGGTCGACATCTACGTCGTCGGCCGCCGTGGCATCTCGCACTACAACTTCCGTGAGCGCAAGCTGGCCGACTCGTGGACCGGCTTCACGGATCAGCCGGAGTACGCGGACGCCAAGAAGATCGCGGCTCCGCTGATCGAGGCGATCGAGAAGGACACGGCGGAGGGCGGCGTGGACGAGCTCCACATCGTCTACACCGAGTTCGTCTCGATGATGACGCAGACGGCGGTCGAGGCCCGGCTGCTGCCCCTCAGCCTCGACGAGGTGGCGAAGGAGGCGGGCGAGCCGGAGACGCTCCGTCCGCTGTACGACTTCGAGCCGTCGGCGGAGGACGTCCTCGACGCCCTGCTGCCGCGCTACGTCGAGAGCCGGATCTACAACGCGCTGCTTCAGTCGGCTGCCTCCAAGCACGCCGCCACGCGGCGCGCGATGAAGTCGGCTACCGACAACGCGGGAGACTTGATCAACAACCTCTCCCGACTTGCCAACGCGGCCCGCCAGGCCGAAATCACCCAGGAAATCAGCGAGATCGTCGGTGGCTCCGCAGCCCTCGCCGACGCGACCGCGGGGAGTGACAAGTAATGACGACCACTGTTGAGACGGCCGCCGCCACGGGCCGCGTCGCCCGGGTCATCGGCCCGGTCGTCGACGTGGAGTTCCCCGTCGACGCGATGCCGGAGATCTACAACGCCCTGCACGTCGAGGTCCCGGACCCGGCCGAGGAGGGCGCGAAGAAGACGCTGACCCTCGAGGTCGCCCAGCACCTCGGTGACGGCCTGGTCCGCACCATCTCGATGCAGCCCACCGACGGTCTGGTCCGCCAGGCCCCGGTGACCGACACCGGCAACGGCATCACGGTGCCGGTCGGCGACGTCACCAAGGGTCGCGTGTTCAACACGCTCGGCCAGATCCTGAACGAGCCCGAGGCCGAGGCGGAGGTCAGCGAGCGCTGGTCCATCCACCGCAAGGCCCCGGCGTTCGACCAGCTCGAGTCGAAGACCGAGATGTTCGAGACCGGCCTGAAGGTCGTCGACCTTCTCACCCCGTACGTCAAGGGTGGAAAGATCGGTCTGTTCGGTGGTGCCGGTGTCGGCAAGACCGTCCTCATCCAGGAAATGATCATGCGTGTGGCGAAGCTGCACGAGGGTGTTTCCGTGTTCGCCGGCGTCGGCGAGCGCACCCGTGAGGGCAACGACCTCATCGCCGAGATGGAGGAGTCCGGCGTTCTGGACAAGACCGCGCTGGTCTTCGGCCAGATGGACGAGCCCCCGGGCACCCGTCTGCGCGTCGCCCTGGCCGGTCTGACCATGGCGGAGTACTTCCGCGATGTGCAGAAGCAGGACGTGCTGTTCTTCATCGACAACATCTTCCGCTTCACCCAGGCCGGTTCCGAGGTCTCCACGCTGCTGGGCCGTATGCCCTCCGCCGTGGGTTACCAGCCGAACCTCGCGGACGAGATGGGCATCCTGCAGGAGCGCATCACCTCGACCCGTGGTCACTCGATCACCTCGATGCAGGCGATCTACGTCCCCGCGGACGACCTGACCGACCCGGCCCCGGCCACCACCTTCGCCCACCTCGACGCGACGACGGTTCTCTCCCGTCCGATCTCCGAGAAGGGCATCTACCCGGCCGTGGACCCGCTGGACTCCACGTCCCGGATCCTGGACCCGCGCTACATCGCGCAGGAGCACTACGACGCCGCCACGCGCGTCAAGGGGATCCTGCAGAAGTACAAGGACCTCCAGGACATCATCGCGATCCTCGGTATCGACGAGCTGAGCGAGGAGGACAAGCTCGTTGTCCACCGCGCCCGCCGTGTCGAGCGCTTCCTGTCCCAGAACACCCACGCGGCGAAGCAGTTCACCGGCGTGGACGGTTCGGACGTTCCGCTCGACGAGTCGATCGCCGCGTTCAACGCGATCTGCGACGGTGAGTACGACCACTTCCCCGAGCAGGCGTTCTTCATGTGCGGTGGCCTCGAGGACCTCAAGGCCAACGCCAAGGAGCTGGGCGTCTCCTGAGCCCCGTGCTCTCCTGAGGGGGGCGGGTGTGCCCGCCCCCCTCGTCACGCCCACTAGAATTGACCCCAACACCCGGCACGACCGCCGGGTGGTGACCCGAGGAGCCACCCTTGGCTGCTGAGCTGCACGTCGAGCTGGTCGCCGCGGACCGGAGTGTCTGGTCCGGCGAGGCCACCCTGGTCATCGCGCGTACCACCTCCGGCGACATCGGCGTCATGCCCGGCCACCAGCCGCTGCTCGGTGTGCTGGAGTCGGGCCCGGTGACCATCCGTACGAGCGAGGGCAGCACTGTCGTCGCCGCCGTGCACGGTGGATTCATCTCGTTCGCCGACGACAAGCTGTCTCTGCTCGCGGAGATCGCCGAGCTGGCGGACGAGATCGACGCCCAGCGCGCCGAGCGCGCGCTGGAGCGCGCCAAGTCGGAATCGGACGCCGCCGCCGAGCGTCGCGCCGATGTACGGCTGCGCGCGGTAGCGGTCCGCTAGCGGACCGCGCCGAGAGTTGTGCCCTCAGCCGCGGCACGGGCTGGAATCATCCAGACCGTGTCGCGGCTGAGGCGATGCGTATACAGGTTGTATTCGGTTACGGGACGCAGCGAGGAGGTCGGTGAAGATGTTCCTCGCTCTGCTCGTGGGCGGCCTGGTCGTCGCACTGGTGGTGATCGGGCTCTTCGTCTTCGGCCTGCGGCGCAGGCTGATCCAGCGGGCCGGCGGCACCTTCGACTGTTCGCTGCGGTGGAACGTCCCCGAGGAGCCGGACCCGTCCGGCAAGGGCTGGGTGTACGGCGTCGCCCGCTACAGCGGTGACCAGGTCGCCTGGTTCCGAGTCTTCTCGTACGCGCCCCGGCCGCGCAGGGTCCTGGAGCGCTCGTCGATCGAGGTCCTGGAGCGCCGGATGCCGGAGGGCGAGGAGGAGCTCGCACTGCTCTCCGACGCCGTGATCCAGGGCTGTATGCACCGGGGGACCCGGCTGGAGCTGGCGATGAGCGAGGACGCGCTGACCGGCTTCCTCGCCTGGCTGGAGGCGGCGCCGCCCGGCCAGCGCGTCAATGTGGCGTGAGAAACAGGGGATGTCACCCGATCTTGTACGGCCCGGTGAGTGCCAGGTGTGGCCCGCCCGGGCCGTTTCCGTACCCGCCCCCGGACCGCTCGGGCTGCCGTCGCCCTGACCGGGACGCCGCGGCAGGCGTCGCCGGTGTCCTGGGGGAACGCGTACAGCCGCACCCGCCGGTGCGGCTGTACGGCGTCGAGGCGGGTGACGGCCACCGTGCCACCGTCGCCGCGCTCGGTTCGGAGTGCCGGGTCGTCCGGCACGACGGGGACGGCGTGCTGCGCCGCCCCCGCCCGCTGCCCGGCTAGTTCAGCCCGCTGTTGATGGCGCCGACGAGTTCGCCGTTGCCGGTGTCACCGCTGAACTCCCAGAAGAACGCGCCGCCGAGGCCCTGGTTCTTGGCCCAGCTCATCTTGGACGTGACCGTCGCCGGGGTGTCGTAGCTCCACCAGTTGGTGCCGCAGTGCGCGTACGCGGTGCCCGCGACCGTGCCGTTGGCCGGGCACGAGTTCCTGAGGACCTTGTAGTCCTCGATGCCCTGCTCGTATGTGCCGGCCGCCGGGCCCGTCGCCGTACCGCCCGGGGCGGACTGGGTGACGCCCGTCCAGCCGCGGCCGTAGAAGCCGATGCCGAGCAGCAGCTTCTTGGCCGGGACGCCCTTCGCCTTGAACTTGGCGATCGCCTCGGCGGAGTTGAAGCCCGCCTGCGGGATGCCGGGGTACGAGGTGAGCGGGGAGTGCGGGGCCGTCGGGCCCTTCGCCGCCCAGGCGCCGAAGAAGTCGTACGTCATCACGTTGAACCAGTCCATGTACGGCGCGGCGCCCCCGTAGTCGGCGGCGTCGATCTTGCCGCCGGCCGAGGCGTCGGCCGTGACGGCCGCGGTGACCAGGTTGTTCGTACCGAACTTGGCGCGCATGGCCTGCATCATGTTCTTGAACGCGGCCGGGCCGCTGGTGTCACAGGACAGACCGCAGGCGTTGGGGTACTCCCAGTCCAGGTCGATGCCGTCGAAGACGTCGGCCCAGCGCGGGTCCTCGACCAGGTCGTAGCAGGACTGGGCGAAGGCGGTCGGGTTCTGCACGGCCTGGCCGAAGCCGCCGGACCAGGTCCAGCCGCCGAAGGACCAGAGCACCTTGATGTGCGGGTACTGGGCCTTGAGCTTGCGCAGCTGGTTGAAGTTGCCGCGCAGCGGCTGGTCCCAGGTGTCGGCCTTGCCGTCGACGGACTGGTCGGCGGTGTAGGCCTTGTCGTAGTCGGCGTAGGCGTCACCGATGGTGCACTTGCCGCCCTGGACGTTGCCGAAGGCGTAGTTGATGTGCGTGATCTTCGCTGCCGAGCCCGACGTCACCAGGTTCTTGACGTGGTAGTTGCGTCCGTAGACGCCCCAGTTGGTGAAGTAGCCGAGCTTGACGGCCGAGCCGGGCTGCGGGTTGCCGCCGCCGCCCGTGGTGCGGACGCTCGCGGCGCCGCTGGCGGGACCGGTCTGGTCGATGGTGTCGCGGGCGACGACCGTGTAGCTGTAGTCGGTGCCGGCGGTCAGCCCGGTGTTGGTGTACGTGAGCCCGGTGACCGTGGCGATCGTGGTGCCGTCGCGCTTGACGTCGTAGTTCTTGACGCCCTTGTCGTCGGTCGCGGCGGTCCAGGTCAGCTTCACGGAGGTGTTGGTGACGTCGGAGGCGACCGGGGTGCCGGGGGCGGAGGGCGCGTTGTCACCGGGCTGGGTGGAGCCGTCGCAGGAGGCGCCGTTGATCTTGCAGCCGCCGGGGGCTCCGGGTCCGGAGCCGTTGAAGCCGAAGGAGGCCGTGGCGCCGGGGGCGAGCGTCCCGTTCCAGCCGACGTTCTTGGCGGTCCAGTGGTTGCCGGAGCTGGTGACGGTGGCGTCCCAGGCGGAGGTGACGGCCGTGCCGGAGGGGAAGTCCCACTCGACGGTCCAGGAGGAGAGGGTGGTGGTTCCGGTGTTCTTCACCGTCCACTTGCCCTCGAAGCCCGAGCCCCAGTCGGAGACCTTGGTGTAAGTGGCGGTGGCGGAGGTGGCCGCCTCGGCGGGTGCGGCGAGGCCGACCATCGCGGCCAGGGGCAGGATCAGGGCGGTCAGGCCGGCGGCGGCCCGGTGTCTGAACCCTGTTCTGCGCGTCGGTGCTTGAGTGCTCAACGGTGCTCCTCAAGTTGCGGACGGACAAGGTGGGGGTGGTGGTCCGTGAACTGTGCGCGCCCCGCGAGCGTAGGAAGGTCTGGACCAATCGTCAAGAGGTCCAGACCAACGTCGGCGAGGTGAGGTCAGTCCTCGGTCACACGCCCAACTCCTGTGCCAGAACCGCCGCTTGCACCCTGCTGCGCAGCTCCAGCTTGCCCAGCACCTTGCTGACGTGGGTCTTCACGGTCGCCTCCGCCATATCGAGCCGTACCGCGATCTCCGCGTTCGACAGACCGTCGCCGAGCGCCGAGAGCACCTGCCGTTCCCGAGGAGTCAGCGCGGCCAGCACGGAAGGATCCGCGCCGCCCGCGGCGCGGGCCGGACGGCTCGGCGCGGCGAACTCCGCGATCAGCCGCCGGGTCACCGCCGGCGCGATCAGCCCCTCGCCGCGCGCCACCGTCCGCACGGCCCCGATCAGGTCCTTGGCCTCGGTGTTCTTCAGCAGGAAGCCCGCCGCCCCGGCCCGCAGCGCCCCGAAGACGTACTCGTCGAGGTCGAAGGTGGTCAGCACCAGCACATCGGCGAGGCCCTCGGAGACCACGAGACCGGTCGCCGTCACCCCGTCCATCCGGGGCATCTGCACATCCATCAGGACCAGATCCGGCCGGAGTGCGCGGGCCAGCTCCACCGCCCGCTCGCCGTCCGCCGCCTCCCCGACCACCTCGATGTCGGGCGCGCTGCCCAGGATGAGGACGAGCCCCGCCCGCACCGCGCTCTGGTCCTCGGCGACCAGGACCCGGATCGGCGGCCGCGTCGTGTCCGTCATGTCGATGATCCCCTGTCGCTCGTCCCGACGGGCAGGACCGCCCGTACCCGCCACAGCTCGCCCCCGTCACCGTCCGGCACCGGACCGGCCTCGAACTCCCCGCCGAGGAGGGCGGCCCGCTCCCGCATCCCGACGAGCCCCGCCCCGGCGCCGGGCGCGCGAGGAGCGGGCCGCCCCCCGAGCGGGCTGGTCACACAGACCGTGAGGGGCCCGTCCGGCCGGCCGTCGAGGGCCACGCGCACCTCCCCGGGCGCCGCGTGCTTGAGCGCGTTGGTCAGCGACTCCTGCACGATCCGGTACGCGGCGAGCTCGACCGGAGCCGGCAGCCGCCCGCCGTTCCCCTCCCGGGCGTCGTCGAGAACCAGGTTCAGCCCGCTCGACGTGCCGTTCGTCCTGGCCTGAGCGAGCAGCGCCTCCAGACCGTCCAGCGTCGGCGCGGCGGCCGGTTCGGCGTCGCCGCTGCTGTCCCGCAGCAGCCCGATCAGCCGGCGCATCTCCGCCAGACCCTCCACACTGTTCTCCCGGATCACGGTCAGCGCCTGCCGGGTCGTGCCGGGGTCGTCGAGCGACAGCGCCGCCGTGGAGTGGATCGCGATGGCGGAGAGATGGTTGGCGACCATGTCGTGCAACTCCCGGGCCATCCGCGCCCGCTCGGCGACCACCGCCTGGCTGCGGTCCATCTCGGCGAGCAGCGCGGTCTGTTCGGCACGAAGCCGGGCGGCCTCGGCGGCCTGTCGGTGGTTGCGGACGATCGCGCCGGTCACGGCGGGGAGGAACGTGCCCATGCCAGTGACCACGCCGACCAGCAGGGCGATCGCGTTCTGCCACCAGACGAGGAAGCCGACCGTGACACCGATCGTGATGAGGGCGGTGGTGTACGGGATGCGCCGGGCGGACGCGGGCGGGCCGTACACCACCGCGGCGTAGACCACGTCCGTGAACATCAGGACGGTGACGAGATTGCCGTGGGTGAACTGGTCCCCGACGATCGCGAGTGTGCCGACGACCAGCGCCGTGCGGGGCGCCGTACGGCGCAGTGCCTCCATCGTGGCCATCACGACGAGCGGGATCAGCACCGCCCACCGCTGGCCGACGACATGATCCACCTTGTTGTACAGCCCGAACGACCACAGCAGCAGACCGCAGGCGAGACCGGCGGCGGCGATCAGCAGGTCGTGGCGGTGCGGTCGGGGGAGGCTCACCTCCCCATCCAACACGGTCGGCGCCGCCCGGACCTCGCCGTCCGGGCCGATCCGCCCTCCGTCGAAGGATGTAGGCGTGGTTCGTCACTCGCGACGACGAGAAGCCCCGGACCGGACGGGACGCTGGAGGGGTCCCGGAGCGAAAGGGTGAGTGCCGTGATCGTCACGTTGATCGTGATCTGTGAGGTCGGCTTCTGGGTGCTGCTGGCCGCGGGCCTGGCCACCCGCTATCTGCTGAGGATGCCCCGCGCCGGTCTCGCCCTGCTGCTGTGCGAGCCGCTCCTGGAGGTGCTGCTGCTCGTCGTCACCGCGATCGACCTCAAGAACGGCGCCGACCCGAGCTGGAAGCACGGCCTGGCCGCGCTGTACATCGGCTACACCGTCGGCCACGGTCACCGCACCGTGAAGTGGCTCGACGGCCACGCCGCCCACCGCTTCGGCGGCGGCCCGCCGCCCGTCAAGCCGCCTCGTTACGGCATGGCGCGCGCCCGCCACGAGGGCAGGGTGTGGATGGGCACGGTCACGGCGGCGGCCGTCGCGTCCGGGCTGCTGCTGCTCGCGGCCTGGTACGTCGGCCCGGACGGGAACACCGACTCACTGAAGAGCTGGATGTTCGTCGCCTGGCGGACCGCCGGCATCCACGGCCTGATCGCGCTGTCGTACGCGATCTGGCCGAAGAAGGGAGCGGAGCCGGCCCCGGCTCCGCAGCAGAAGGACTCAGCGCTCCCCGCCCGGGACCCAGAGCACGTCCCCGACCTCCTTGTTCGCCACCCGCGCAAGGATGAAGAGCAGGTCTGACAGGCGGTTGAGGTAGGTGGCGGTCAGCGGGTTCATCGTCTCGCCGTGGACCTCGATCGCCGCCCACGTGGACCGCTCCGCACGCCGGACCACGGTGCACGCCTGGTGCAGCAGGGCCGCGCCGGGCGTGCCGCCCGGCAGGATGAAGGAGCGCAGCTTCTCCAGCTGCTCAAGGAAGCGGTCGCAGTCCGCCTCCAGCTTGTCGACGTACGACTGCTCGACCCGCAGCGGCGGATACTTCGGGTCCTCGACCACGGGCGTGGACAGGTCCGCACCCACGTCGAACAGGTCGTTCTGGACGCGGACGAGGACCTTCACGACCTCCTCGGCGAGCTGCCCGAGGGCGATGGCCGTGCCGATGACGGCGTTGGCCTCGTTGGCGTCGGCGTAGGCCGAGATCCGCAGATCGGTCTTGGCGGTCCTGCTCATGTCGCCGAGGGCGGTGGTGCCCTGGTCGCCGGTACGGGTGTAGATGCGCGTCAGATTGACCATGAGCCCAGCGTAGTGACGCCACGGCCGCACGGGCCGTGCGTGTGCCGACCGTCACGGCGCCGGAGTGTCGCGAGTGTGACGTCCGTCAAACCTGGCGTGATGCGCATTACTTAGCGGTCACATGGCGGCTCCCGCCCGCTAATCTCCGCCGAAGAGCCGGAAGTGAACAGGCGTTAAGGGGTGGGACATCGTGGCCAGGAAGCTCGCCGTCATCGGGGCCGGACTCATGGGGTCCGGAATCGCGCAGGTCTCCGCCCAGGCGGGCTGGGACGTCGTCCTGCGTGACGTCACCGACGCCGCCCTGACGCGTGGCACCGACGGCATCAAGGCGTCGTACGACCGCTTCGTCGCCAAGGGCACGCTGGACGCCGCCGACGCGGAGGCCGCCCTCGGCCGGATCAGCGCCACCACCGAGCTCGACGCGGTCGCCGACGCCGACATCGTCGTCGAGGCCGTCTTCGAGAAGCTGGAGGTGAAGCACGAGATCTTCCGCGCGCTCGACAAGATCGCCAAGGACGGCGCCGTCCTCGCCTCCAACACCTCCGCCATCCCGATCACCAAGATCGCCGCGGCGACGGAGCGACCGGAGGCCGTCGTCGGCACCCACTTCTTCTCGCCGGTCCCGATGATGCGGCTCTGCGAGCTGGTACGCGGCTACAAGACGGCCGACTCCACGCTCGCCGCCGCACGGGAGTTCGCCGAGTCCGTCGGGAAGACCTGCATCGTCGTCAACCGCGACGTGGCCGGCTTCGTCACCACCCGGCTCATCTCGGCGCTCGTCGTCGAGGCGGCCAAGCTCTACGAATCGGGTGTGGCGACCGCCGAGGACATCGACACCGCCTGCAAGCTGGGCTTCGGCCACGCCATGGGCCCGCTCGCCACGGCCGATCTGACGGGCATCGACATCCTGGTGAACGCCACCGGAAACATCTACACCGAGTCGCAGGACGAGAAGTTCGCACCGCCGGAGCTGATGCGCCGGATGGTGGACGCCGGTGACATCGGTCGCAAGAGCGGGCAGGGCTTCTACAAGCACTGAACCGTCGCCGAGTCCCGGCGACCGCTTCGCCATCACCCCACAGGGTGAATTCGGTATCAGTTCGCTTACAAGGCGCAACGCTTCTGCGCCGACGGCAGTCAGTTGTTGCAAAGACGGAGCACTCCCGGGGAGCGCATATGCACATCAGGGGCGACCATGTCGAGCTGGTCGTCGGGGGCCGCCTCGACGTCCGCAGCGCGGCGGACGCCCGTACGGTCCTGCACTCGGCCGTCGACGACGGAGTCGGCGATCTGGTGCTCGACCTGACCGGTCTCGACTCCTGGGACGCCACCGGTCTCGGGGTCATCATGGGAGCGCACCGCCGGGCCGGCCGCTGCGGCCGCCGGCTCGTGCTGCGCGGGGTGCCGCCGCAGATGCAGCGCCTGCTCGTGGCGACCCGGCTGCACCGCATCCTCGCCATCGAGGGCGGCCTCGCCGCGGAGTCGCTGCCCCGCGTGTGAGTGCGGGGCGGGGCCGGGCAGCGGCATGAATCATCGTCGTACCGCCTGTGAAGCCGCTGTGTGAACCAGGCGTCACGGCCCAATCCTCACAAGACCGTGACGTCTTGGGCGGGCTGGGGCCCCGGCCTTTCCGGGATCCTCGCGGAAGGTCTAGGGTTCGGTCGCCCGCCCTTTCACGGACCCACCCGGCGGGCACCGGACCAGAAGCGACAGCGAGCGTGCAGATCGGCCGGGAGGGGCTTCGGCGCGCACCGCTTTTGGGGAGCTTTGAACATGGACCCGATGAACCGGGGGCCGGAAGGCTACGGCCAGGACGGGCACGACAACGAGGGCGACGACACGCACGGCGCCCGCGGCGGTGCTCCCGAGCGCGGCCCGGCCGCGACGCCCACGCGTGCCCGCACCGCCCGGCTCGTCTCGGGCGACCTGCTCCTCACCGTCAACCCGGTGGACGGCAGCGAGATCGAGGCCTGCCCGCCCGGGGAACAGGCCGCGCCGTCCCGCCGCCGCACCTCCGACGAGCGCGCCGAAGCGGCCCGCGCCACCGCCCCGCCCGTACCGCCGGGCCCCGCGGCTCCGCGGCTCCCGCTCCTCGAACGGCAGGAGGAGCGCGAACGGCTCGTCCAGCTCCTCGCCCGAGGCCGCTCCGTCCGGCTCACCGGCCCCGCCGGCTCCGGCCGCACCGCGCTCCTCGATGCCGTCGCCGGTGACTGCGCCGGCCTCGCGCCCGACGGTGTCGTACGCCTCTCCGGCCACCACCGCACCCCCACCGAGCTGCTGTACGAACTCTTCGCGACCGTCCAGCACACGCCGGACCACCGGCCCGACCGCTCCGCCCTGCTCGCACAGGTCCACGAGATCGGCGCGGTCGTCGTCGTCGACGACCTGGAGTTCGGCGGCGCCACCCTCGACGAGCTGCTGACCGCCGCTCCCGAGTGCGCCTTCCTGCTCGCCGCCACCCCCGACGTGCCGGCCCCCTCCGCCGACGCCCACCTCGAAGAGGTCTCCCTCAGCGGCCTGGGCCGCGCCTCCGCCGTGGAACTCCTGGAGAACGTCGTCGGCCGCACCCTCACCGACGACGAGGCCAACTGGGCCGGAGACCTCTGGTTCGAGTCCGAGGGCCTGCCGCTCCGCTTCGTCCAGGCCGGCGCGCTGCTCCGCCAGCGCGACCGGCTCCGGGCCACCCCGGCCGAGTTCGACGCCTTCGGCACCCAGGCGGAGGAACCCGCCGAGTTCGACGCGTTCGGCGCCCTCGCCGACGCCTTCGGCACACCGGGCGCCCCCGCCGCGACCGATCCCGACGAGGCCGCCGACGTCGACGTGCGCGAGATACCGCTGCCCAGCCTCGGTGAGGGCGCCGCCCCCGCCGCTCTGCTCGCCTCGCGGCTCAGCCACTCCGCCCAGGAGGCCCTGCGGTACGCCGTCGCCCTCGGCGGTGAGGTGCCGCACCAGGCTCACCTCCCCGCCCTCGTCGGCGACACCCACGCGGACGCCGCCCTCGGCGAGCTCATGGGCTGCGGACTGCTCTCCCCGGTCGGCACCCGCTACCGCCTCGCCGCCGGCGTCCTCACCCAGCTCATCGCCCAGGGGTACGACTCGGACGCGGCCGACCGCGCCCACACCGTCGCCCAGCACTACACCTGGTGGGCCGGACACCCCTCCGTCACCCCCGGGCGAGCGGTCGCCGAGTCCGACGCGCTGCTCGCCGCGCTGTCGGTACTCGTCCCCGGAACGGGCCCCGAGCACCCCGCCACCGCCGTCCTCCTCGCCCGCAGCGCCGCGCCCGCCTTCGCCGCCGGACTGCACTGGGGCGCCTGGGAGCGCGCCCTGCGCAGCGGCCAGGAGGCGGCCCGCCTCGCCGGAGAGGTCGCAGAAGAAGCCTATTTCCACCACGAGTTGGGCGTCCTCGCGCTCTGCTCCGGAAACCTGGAGCGGGCCCGCGCCGAACTGGAGGCGTCCATCGCCCTGCGCGGCGCCCTCGCCGACAAGCGCGGCACCGTCGCCGGCCGCCGGGCGCTCGCCCTGGTCGCCGACCGAGCCGGCCGCCCGCTGCCCGGCGACCGGGCTCCGGCGGGCGAGGAGCCGACCGTCGTGCGGCGCGAGGAACCCCTCTCCCCGCCCCGCGGCATCCCGGCCGTCCTCGCCAAGCCCGCCCCCAAGCCCGCCCCCACACCCGCGCCGGCGCCCGCACCCGTCCCCGCGTTCCAGGACTTCACGAACGACGGCCCGACCCTCATCAGCCGCCCCGACGGTTCCGCGGGCGGCGGCGAGCGGCGCCCCGGGGCCCGCTGGGGCATCCTCGCGGGAGCCCGCCGCAACCTGGTCGCCGTCGGCACCGGAGCGCTCCTCGCCGCCGTGCTCGGCACCGTGGTGACCATCGGGGCCACCTCCGGCGACGGCGACGCCCCGGCCAACAACCGGGTCACCTCCGACCACACCACGGGCGAGGAGGGCGGCGACGACGGCGGCCTGGACACGGACGAGCCGACCGAGGACTCGACGGTCCGCCCGTCGGACTCGCCCTCGCCGAGCGCCACCGGCTCGGCCACCCCGGGCACGGCCGGAACGGCGGGTACCCCGTCGTCCCCGGCCGGCTCGACCGCCACCAGCCCGACGCAGGGGGCTCCCGAGACGACGGCCCCCGGGAAGCCCCGCCCGACGCTGAGCCCGACGACGAAGCCGACACCGACGTCCCCCAAGCCGACGCCCCCCTCGCCGACGCCCACCGAAACGGCCACGACATCGCCGTCTCCGACCCCCAGCAGCACGGAGACGACGCAGGGCCCGAGCAACTCCGCCTCCGCGTCGGGTACCGGGTCCCCCTCCACCGGGACCCCCGCCTGACAGTACGGCGACGGCCCCGGGCGCGTTCACGCACCCGGGGCCGTCGCCGTACTCGTACCGTCTAGAACAGCCGCAGCTTGTCGTCCTCGATGCCGCGCAGCGCGTCGTAGTCCAGCACCACGCACTCGATGCCGCGGTCCGTCGCCAGCACCCGCGCCTGCGGCTTGATCTCCTGCGCGGCGAAGACGCCCTTCACCGGCGCGAGGTGCGGATCGCGGTTCAGCAGCTCCAGATAGCGGGTCAGCTGCTCCACGCCGTCGATCTCGCCGCGCCGCTTGATCTCCACCGCGACCGTCGCCCCGTCGGCGTCCCGGCACAGGATGTCCACCGGGCCGATCGCCGTCGGGTACTCGCGGCGGATCAGTGTGTGACCGTCGCCGAGGGTCTCGATGCGGTCGGCGAGAAGCTCCTGGAGGTGCGCTTCCACGCCGTCCTTGATGAGGCCCGGGTCGACACCGAGCTCGTGCGAGGAGTCGTGGAGGATCTCCTCCATCGTGATGATCAATTTCTCGCCCGCTTTGTTCACCACGGTCCAGATGCCGGCCTCGCCGTCGGCACCCTCCTTGAGCGTGCACGGCGGGGACATCCAGTTGAGCGGTTTGTACGCCCGGTCGTCCGCGTGGATGGAGACGCTGCCGTCTGCCTTGACCAGGATCAGACGGGGCGCGGAGGGCAGGTGGGCGGTGAGCCGGCCCGCGTAGTCCACGGAACAACGGGCGATGACGAGACGCATGGTCGGCAACGCTACAAGACGAGCGCTCTTCCGCGCGATTCGGCTCTTAACGCCCGCCCAACACCCGTCGGTTATTGGCCGGTTGTGTTCCCATTCTCCTGGTGCGCTCCGGACGGCGCGCTTACCGTGGAAGCAGGAGGTCGCCGTCCGTGCACGCTGCGTGTCGCGCGGAGGGTCCTCCATCCCTGCCCGTAAGACCCCGCCCGTCGGGGTCGCGAGAGGAGAACCCATGTCGCTCGACGTCTCACCGGCGCTGTTGGAACAGGCCGAGCGAGGCGAGGTCGACGAAGCCGACTTCGTCGACTGCGTCCGGACCTCCCTGCCCTACGCATGGGAGATGATCAGTTCTCTGGTGGCTCAGCTGAAGGTGGACGGCGGAGAGTTCGCCGACAACCAGACGCCGCCGCCGAACGAGCAGGCACGTGGTCAGCTGTTGCGTGCACTCGCGAGTGATGCGATCCGGGGTGCGCTGCAGCGGCACTTCGGAGTGCGTCTGGCCTTCCAGAACTGCCACCGTGTGGCGGTCTTCCCGCTGGACCCCGCGGTGGACGAGCGGCTCGCCCGCTTCACCTCCGTACGAGGCCAGCTGCTCAACCAGTCGCCGGAACTGCGCGACTGCTGAGGCATGGTGCTGCCGCTCCGCATCGGGGGAGACCCGAACGATGCGACAGATGCCGGAGCGGCGGCATCCGGCCCCGAGGGCCTGTCTCCCGGCTCCCGCCGGGCTCGACGCCCCTCGGACGCCCCTCGACGACCGACATGACTCACCAGCCCTCACACCAGCATCGGCAGTACTTCGGCGCCCAGGCGCCGTACGTTCTCCTCGGTGGCCGCGAGGTCGCCCGAGCCCTCGGCGAGCAGCGCGAAGCGGGTGATGCCCGTACGCTCCGAGGTCGCCGCGAGACGGTCAGCCGCGAGCCGTGGCGTGCCCACCGGATGCAGCCCGCACAGCAGCTCCGTGTACGCGACGGGGTCCCGCATCGAGCGGTGCCGGCCGTCCACCGTGACATGGGCGTCAAGGCCCTGCTTCAGCCAGCCCGGCATCGCCTTCACCAGGGCCTCGGCCGCGTCCGCCCGGCGGTCCGCGAGCTGGGCGACACCCGCCGAGACATGGCCGGCGCCGATCCGGGCGATCTCGTCCGGGGTGCGTCCCGCCTCACGAGCGCAGCGGCGCCAGGCCGCCACCATCTCCGCCTTCTCCTCGTCGCCGCAGTGCATCCCGAGCAGCATCGGAAGCCCGCGTTCGGCGGCGAGACGGACGCTCTTCGGGGAGGTGCAGGCGACGACCACCTCGGGCGCGGCCTCCCCGCCGATGAGTTCGCCGGGGCGCGGTACGACGGCGACCTCACGGAAGGCGAATCGTTCGCCCTGGGCCGCGACCCGGGGCTCGGTCAGCCAGCGCAGCAGCAGGTCGAGCGATTCGGGGAAGCCTTGTTCGTACGCGTCGAGGCCCGCGCCGAACACCTCCAGATCGACCCACGGTCCGCCGCGGCCCACCCCGAGGGTGAACCGGCCGCCGGAGGTGAGATGCAGCAGCGCGGCCTGCTCGCCCAGCGCGACCGGGTGGACGGTCGGCAGCACGCTCACCGCCGTGCCGACCCGGAGCCGGCGCGTACGGCCCAGCAGCAGCGCGGCCAGCGTCACGGCCGACGGGCAGACGCCGTACGGAACGAAATGGTGCTCGGCGAGCCAGACGGAGTCGAGCCCCGCCTCCTCGGCCACCTCGGCCGTCCGCACCGCCCGGTGCAGTGCCTCGCCTTGGCCCTGCCCCGGGAACTGGGCGGCCAGAACAAACGTACCCACGCGCATCGCCTTCTGCCTCCTTGCGGCCGACGCGGTTCTCCCCCCTCGTACTGGCAACAACGTCTGACACGTGCCAAAGGCAACGGCCCGCCCCGAAGTTCTTGCGATTTTCCGCTAACTGAGCCTGGAGGGTGGGCCGGGCCACCACGTCGCGGCCCGTAGGCTTGTCGGAACCGTCCGTGTACCCGGCCTCCGTGAGGTGATTCGTGTCCCCGCGTCGCAACCGCCCCCATGGCGGCGAGAAGCCCGACCCTCAGGGCGCGGAAACCGACCGGTACGGAGGAGCGCAGCGCAGCGAGTCCTGGCAGGGCGAGGAGTGGCTCGTCCGCCATGTGGCCGGGGCGAGCGCGCCCGGCAAGCGCTACCGCTGCCCCGGGTGCGACCAGGAGATCCCTTCGGGCGCTCCGCATGTCGTCGCCTGGCCGGAGTACGGGGGAGTGGAGGACCGCCGGCACTGGCACAAGGCGTGCTGGAACGCGAAGGACCGCCGCACCTCGCGGGTGCAGCGGTCCCGTAACGCGCCCAGGTACTGAGCGCTCTCCGGCCGACGGCGCGGATGGCGGGTCAGACGTCCCGGCTGTTCATCAGGGCGTACGCGCCGGCCATCGCGGCGGCCACGACGCCCGCCAGGATCCACACCGGGTCCCACCCCGACGGGCCGCCCTCGCCCACCGCCGACCGGCCGGCGTACAGCGCGATCAGCTGGCTCGGGATCGCGTAGGTGAGCAGCGCCTCCTGCACCTTCGCCAGCGACTCCGAGAACATGAACATCGCCGCGACCAGCGGCAGCAGCAGCACCCCGATCATGATCGTGATCGCGCCCGCCGAGTGCCGCACGATCGAGCCGACGGCGAGCGCCAGCAGGCCGAGCAGCGCGACGAACAGACCGGCGCCGACTGTGGCCCGCAGCCACTCCGACCCGGTGGGCTCGACGGCGTCCACCATCGCCACCTGCGCCATCGCGACCACGGTCGCGGTCACCGTCGTGACCGTGAAGGTGAGCAGAAAGAAGACGATCGCCTTGGCCGTCAGCACCCGGGCCCGGCTCGGGCAGGCGGTCAGCGTGGTGCGGATCATGCCCGTGCCGTACTCGGACGCGATCGTCAGCACGCCCAGCGTGATCACACAGATCGAACCGAGGAGCACGCCGAAGAACCCGAAACCGAGCGCCGACTCGCCCTGAGTGTTCTCGCTCGACGTCGCCACGATCGCGGCAACCCCCAGACCGATGCCGAGCATCAGCACCACCATGACCCCGAGCGTCCACATCGTGGAACGCACCGACCGGATCTTGGTCCACTCCGAGGCGAGCGCGTCACCGAGGTGCGCCCTGCGGACGGGGATCGGGGAGACGTACGAGTAGGGCGGGGTCGGGGCGGTCATCGGGCGTCCTCGGCGTTCGGGGCGGGCTCGCTCTGCTGCGGGGTGGCGTAGGGGTTCTGTCCGGGCGGCGGCGGGGCGTACCAGCCCTGCTGCGGCACCTCCGGCACCACGTACGGCTCGGGCTGCTGCTTGAGGTGGGACGGCTGCGGCTGCTGGAGGTGGGCGAGCTGGTCCTCGGTGGAGCGGTAGTCCACGGCGCTCTGCGTCATCCGCATGTACGCCTCCTCCAGCGACGCCTGGTGCGGGGACAGCTCCCAGAGCCGTACGTCCGCGCCGTGGGCGAGATCGCTGATCCGGGGGAGGGCGAGGCCCGTCACCCGCAGCGCCCCGTCGGGCTCGGACATGACCTGACCGCCGGCCTCGGTGAGTGCGGCGGTCAGCTTCTCCCGCTGCTCCGGCTCCGTCCGCGGGGTCCGCACCCGGGCGAAGTCCGCGGAGTTCGCCGAGATGAAGTCCTTGACGCTCATGTCGGCGAGCAGCCGGCCGCGGCCGATCACGATCAGATGGTCGGCGGTCAGCGCCATCTCGCTCATGAGGTGGCTGGAGACGAAGACGGTCCTGCCCTCGGCGGCCAGCTTCTTCATGAGGTTGCGGACCCAGAGGATGCCCTCCGGGTCGAGGCCGTTGACCGGCTCGTCGAAGAGGAGCACCTGCGGGTCGCCGAGCAGTGCCGCCGCGATGCCGAGACGCTGCCCCATGCCTAGCGAGAAGCCGTTGGAGCGCCGCTTGGCGACGTCCTGGAGGCCGACGACCCCGAGGACCTCGTCGACCCGCTGGGCCGGGATGCCGGCGAGCTGGGCGAGCGACAGCAGATGGCTGCGGGCGCTGCGGCCGCCGTGCACGGCCTTGGCGTCGAGCAGCGCGCCGACCTGTCGCGGCGCGTTCGGCAGCTGCCGGAAGGGGTGGCCGCCGATCGTGACATGCCCCGAGGTCGGCTGGTCCAGGCCGAGGATCATGCGCATCGTGGTCGACTTGCCGGAGCCGTTGGGTCCCAGGAAGCCGGTGACGGTCCCCGGCCGCACCTGGAAGGAAAGGTTGTACACGGCCGTCTTGGCGCCGTAGCGCTTGGTCAGGCCGACTGCCTCGATCATTCTCCAGCCCCATCGACAGGTCAGGTCGTCGTCGGGGCCGTGGCCGTCGGCCGGTAGCCCCCCGTATGAGCTAGGAGCTTATCGAGCCGTTGACGGTTCCGGCGAAGTGTGAACTTCCGGCTACGCGTCCCGCTTCTTCAGGACCAGATAGCCGCCGATCAGCGAGGCCGCCACCCAGATCAGCATGATGCCGAGCCCGCCCCAGGGGCCGTAGGGGGCCTTCTCCGAGTTCATCGCGTCCGGCACGACCTGCATGATCTTGGATCCGGCCTGGTCGGGGAAGTAGAGGGCCACATCCTTGGCCTTGGGGACCGCCGACAGGATCTGCGAGATCAGGAAGAAGAACGGCACCAGGATGCCGAGCGAGAGCATCGACGAGCGCAGCATCGCCGCCACCCCCATCGAGAAGATCGCGATCAGGCCCATGTAGAGCCCGCCGCCGATCACCGCCCGCAGTACGTTCTCCGCGCCGAGCGAGGTGCGGTGCTCGCCGAGGAGCGCCTGTCCCAGGAAGAACGACAGGAAGCTGGTCGCCAGACCGACGGCCAGCGCGAGGGCGCCCGCCACCGCGATCTTGGAGAAGAGGAAGGTGGCGCGCTGCGGCACGGCCGCCAGGGACGTACGGATCATCCCGGAGCTGTACTCGGTGCCCACCACGAGCACACCGAAGACGACCATCGCCAGCTGGCCCAGCATCATCCCGGAGAAGCTGATGAAGGTCGGGTCGAAGGTCGCCCGCTCGGCGGCGGAGAGATCGTCGAACGTCGACGCCAGCAGGGCGCACAGCGCGGCGCTCATCGCCACCGTGACCAGGAGCGCGCTCGCCAGGGTCCAGATGGTCGAGGAGACCGTGCGGATCTTGGTCCACTCCGACTGGAGGACCGCGGATACGGCTGCCATCGTTCAGGCTCCCTTGGTGGTGTCGCCCCACTGGGGGCCGGGCGCTTGGGCCCCGTGAACATCCGTGCCGTGCGCGTGGTATTCCACCGCGCCGGCCGTCATCCGCATGAACGCCTCCTCCAGGGAGGCGCGCTGCGAGCTCAGCTCGTGCAGGACGAGCCCGTTCTCGGCGGCCAGTTCACCCAGCTTCTCGGTGGTGGCGCCGTCCACCTCCAGCGTGCCGTTGCCCGCCTCGACCGGGGTGAAGCCGTTGGAGTGCAGGACGTCCCGCAACCGTTCCCCCTGCGGCGAGCGCAGCCGTACGTAACTCCTGGAATTCTGCTGGATGAAATCCGCCATCGACGTGTCGGCCAGCAGCTTTCCCTGCCCGATCACGATCAAGTGATCCGCCGTCAGAGCCATTTCACTCATCAGGTGGCTCGAAACGAAGATCGTCCGGCCCTCGGCCGCCAGCGCCTTCATCAGATTGCGGATCCAGTGAATTCCCTCGGGGTCCAGACCATTGACGGGTTCGTCGAACATCAGGATCTCGGGATCACCGAGAAGCGCCGAGGCGATTCCCAGCCGTTGGCCCATGCCGAGGGAGAAGCCCTTCGACTTCTTCCGCGCGACCGGGGTCAGTCCGACCAGGTCGAGGACCTCGCCGACCCGCCTCTCCGGAATGCGGTTGGCCTGCGCGAGGCAGAGCAGGTTGTGGTACGCGGACCGGCCGCCGTGCATCGCCTTGGCGTCGAGCAGTGCCCCGATGTACTTCAACGGCTCCTGGAGCTCGCGGTAGTGCTTGCCGTCGATCCGGACCGTACCGCTGGTCGGATTGTCCAGATCCAGCATCATGCGCATGGTCGTCGACTTGCCGGCTCCGTTGGGCCCGAGGAAGCCGGTCACCACACCCGGCCGGACCTGGAAGGAGAGATGGTCGACCGCCGTCTTCGTGCCGAATCGCTTCGTGAGGCCCTCGAGCTCGATCATGCGTACCAACCTAAGGGCGCGAAAAACCCTCCGCCACCGGAATGGCGGAGGGCTGGCCCTCTCTTTCAGGGCTCGGTTCGCCTCCGGGGCGCTTGGTGCGTCTGTCGACGGACGGCCGCGCGCCCCTTCGGCTCACTCACCGGGGCCGCGGGCTCAGCGCGTCTGCTGGGCCGGGACGCCGCGAGTGGCCGACTCGTCGTCGATCGGGGAGCCGGCCGCCGCCACCGCGGCGCCGGTCAGCGTGGCCAGCATCTCGCGGACGTTGGTCAGCTGGGCGTTGATCGAGTCGCGGCGGTTCGTCAGCGCCGCCAGCTCGCGCTCCGATTCCGAGCGGATCCGGTCGGCCTTGGCGTTCGCGTCGGCCACGATGTCCTCGGCCTGGCGCTGCGCGGTCTCCACCGTCTGGCGGGCCCGGCGCTCCGCGTCCGTACGCAGCTTCTCGGCCTCCAGGCGGAGCTGCTCGGCGCGGTGCTCGATCTCGGCGAGGCGCTTCTCGGCCTTGGCCTGACGCGAGGCCAGGTCGCGCTCCGACTGCTCGCGGCGCTTGGCCAGGTTGGTCTCGAAGTCCGCGGCGGCCTGGGCGGCCTTGGCGCGGGTCTCCTCGAAGAGGGCGTCCGCCTCCTCGCGCTTGGACTGCGCGTCCTTCTGGGCCTCGGCACGCAGCGAGTTGGCCTCGCCCTGCGCCTTCTCGACGATCCGAACGCCCTCGTCCTCGGCCTTCGCCTTGCGCTCCGCGGCGAACGACTCCGCGTCGTTGCGTACCTGCTGCGCGGCCGACTCGGCCAGCTCACGGTGCTGCTCGGCGGCGCGGCGGGCCTCCTCGCGCAGGTCCTTCGCCTCCTCCTCGGCGAGGCGGAGGATCTTCTCGACACGGGCACCGAGACCGGCGTACGACGGCTCGGCGTCGGTGACCTGGGCCTGGGCGTTCTGGGTCTCGAGGTGGAGTTCCTCGATGCGCTTTTCCAGAGAGGTGATTCGGGCCAGAGCACTGTCACGGTCGGCGACGAGCTTGGTAATGCGGTCGTCCACCTGACCGCGGTCGTAACCACGCCGCACGAGCTCGAAGCCGAAGGGGGAGGAAGTGTCGCTCATGGGGTTCCTGTCGAATGAGACCGGTGAGGTGTTAGGGGGAATCCTAGGGGCCGAAGCGGCGTGTCATCGAGCGGATGTCCGTTTGATCTGGAGAATGTCCAGCCTTTTGAGTGGCTAGCCCCCGGAAGACTTGCCACTCGAACGTGTAACCCCCACCGAGGTACCCGCCTTGCCGTTGTCCCTCGCACCAGCGGACTTCGCCCCGTCGGACTTCGTACCGTTCGACGGTGCCTCGAAAGACTCCAGCGCTTCGAGGACGTCCTGGACACGGGAGATCTCGGCGTTGATGTCCTCGCGACGGCGCACCAGAACATCCAGCTCGCGCTGCCCCTCGGAGATCATCTTCTCGGCCTCGCGCTCGGCCTCCGCCTTGATCCGCTCCGCCTCCGCGACGAGGGACGACTTCTTCTGCTCGGCCTCCTTCAGGAGCGCCTCGGCCTTCTTCACCGCGGCGATCCGGACCTTGCTCGCCTCCGAATTCGCCTCGGAGACCAGTTCCTTGGCCTTCTCCTCGGCCTCGGCCCGCTGCTCCTCGGCGGCCTTCACCAGCTTGTCGACGCGCTCGCCGGCCGTCTTCATCTGCTCGGCCGTCTCGCGCCGCGCCCGCTCGTGCAGCTCCTCGATCTCCCCCTCGATCCGCGCCCGGAGCTCCTCGGCCCGCTCCCTTATGGCCGTCGCGTCGCTGCGCGCCCCGACCAGTAGCTCGTCCGCGTCCGTACGCGCCTTCTCCACCAGCGAGTTGCCCTCGACGGTCGCCTCGGCGACGAGCCGCTCGGCCTCCTTGCGGGCCGCGCCGACCATCGTGTCCGCCTGCGACTCCGCCTCGGTGGTGGCGCGCAGCGCCTCCTCCTGGGCCTTCGCCATGAGCTGGTCCGCCTGTTCGGCCGCGTCCGAGCGGCGCTTGGCGCCGGCCTCGCGCGCCTCGTCGAGCGTACGGTCCGCCTCCGCGCGTGCCTCGGAGCGCATCTGCTCCGCCGCCGACTCGGCGTCCGCGCGGACCCGTTCGGCCTCCGCGCGGATCCGCTCGGCGGCCTGCTGGGCCGCGCCGACCGTCTCGGCGGCCTCGGCACGCAGCCGCTCGGCCTCGTCCGACGCCCGGGAGACCGTCAGTTCGGCCTGCTGCGTCGCGTCGGACGTCAGCGACTCCGCGAGCTCGCCGGCCTCGGCCGTGATCCGCTCGGCCTCCCTCGTCGCCTCGCCGATGAGCTGGTCGGCCTGCTCGGCCGCGTCCGAGCGGCGCTTGTCGGCCGCCTTCCGGGCCTCGTCCAGGACCTGCTCGCTGTCGGCCAGCGCGGCCGCCCGCAGCGCTTCCGCGTGCGCCTCGCCGTCCTTCTTGACCTGCTCCGCCTCGGTCCGCAGCCGCAGCGCGTCGCGCTCGGTCGTCTCCAGGAGCTCCACCGCCTCGGCGGTGATCCGCTCGGCCTCGCTCGTGGCCTCGCCGATGAGCTTGTCGGCCTGGGCGGCGGCGTCGGCGCGCCGCTTGTCGGCGGCCTTGCGGGCCTCGTCGAGCACCTGCTCGCCGTCCGCGCGCGCGGCCGCCCGCAGCGCCTCGGCCTCCGCCTCGCCGTCCGCCTTGACCTGCTCGGCCTCGGCCCGCAGCCGCTCGGCCTCGGCGGTGAGCCGCTCCGCCTCGGACTTCGCCTCGCCGACCAGCGTCGACGCCTGGGCCGCGGCCTCGGAACGGATCCGGTTGGCGTCCTCCCGGGCGTCCGCACGGGTGCGGGCCGCGTCCTGCTCGGCCGAGGCCAGCGAGTCCGTCGCCTCGGTCCGTACCCGCTGGGCGTACTCCGCGGTGTCCGCCCGCAGCTTCTCCGCCTCGGCGATCGCGTCCGTGACCGTCCGCTCGGCCAGCGCCTTCGCGGCCTCGGACTCCTCCTGGGCGCGGGTCCGCACCCGGTTCGCGTCCTCGGCGGCCCGCTCCCGCTCCTCGTACGCGTCGGCGCGGACCCGGTCCGCCTCCTCCTGCGCCTCGGCCCTGGTGCGCTCCGCCGCGTGCTCGGCGGCGCTGCGCAGCCCGGCGATCTCCTCCTCGGCCTGCTCGTGCAGCCCGGCGACGGAGTCGCGTACCTCCTTGGCCGTCTGCTCGGCGGCGGACACCATCTCCGTGGCCCGGCGGTCCGCCTCCTCGACCAGACGCTGCGCCTCGGTCTGCGCCTCCTCCACCCGCTTGCGGGCGGAGGCCAGCAGCTCCTCGGACTGCTCGCGGGCGTGCTCGCGCTCCCGGCCGGCCTCGGAACGGGCCGACTCCAGCGTCTCCTCGGCCTCCCGGCGGCGCCGGTTGGCCTCCTCCTGCGCGGCGGCCAGAGCCTCGGCGGCCTCGGCGGCGACCCGCTCGGCCGCGGCCGCGGCCTCCGCCCGGACCCGGTCGGCGGTCTCCTGCGCCTCCGACTTCAGCCGCTCGGCCTCCGTCGACGCCTCCGTGCGCAGCCGTACGGCCACGGCCTCGCCCTCGGCGCGCGCGGTGGACGCGTCCGACGCGGCCTCAGCCCGCAGCCGCTCCGCCTCCTGCTCGGCCTGCGCCTGGAGCGTACGGATCCGCTCGGCGGCCTCGGTACGCAGCCGCTCGGTCTCCTCGGCGGTCTCGCGCCGGATCCGCTCGCTCTCGGCCCGGGCGTCGGACAGCTCGCGCCCGGCGTTCTCGACCCGCGACTCGGCCTCGGTGTGCAGCCGGGTCAGCTCCTCGGCCGCCTCGGCGTGCCGCGCCTCGGCGGCCCGCTCGGCCTCCTCGCGCAGCGCGGTCGCGGCCCGCTCGGCCGCCGCCTTGACCGCCTCGGCCTGCTCCTCGGCCTCGGCCCGCATCCGCTCGGCCTCGGCCCGGGTGCGCTCCAGGGTCTCCTCGGCCTGTGTCCGCAGCGTCTGCGCGCGCTCCATGGCCTCGGAGCGGACCCGGTCGCTCTCGGCGCCGGCGCTCGCGCGCAGCTCGTCGGCGTCCGTACGGGCCTTGGTCAGCAGCTCCTCGGCGGTCCTGGCCGCCTCCTCGATCTGCCCGACGGCCTCGCGCCGGGCCTCGCCGCGGATCCTCTCGCCCTCGGCGATCGCCTCGGCGCGCAACTGCTCGGCCTCGCCGCGCAGCCGGCGCGCCTCCTCCTGCAGCTCGACCGTCTTGGCGCGGTACTCCTTGGTGTCGTCCTTCGCCGAGCCGAGCAGCTCGTCGGCCTGCTCCTCGGCCTGGTTGCGCAGCCGGTCGGCCTCGGCCTCGGCCTCGCGGCGGATCCGCTCGGCCTCCTCGGACGCCTTGCGGGTGGTCGCCTGGGCGTCCTCGGACGCCTTGGTGAGGACTTCCTCGGCGGTACGGGCCGCCTTGGCGAGGGCGGCGGCGGAGTCCTCCGCCGCGACCGTACGGGCCTTCTCGGCGGCCTCCGAGACCAGCTTCTCGGCCTCGGCGCTCGCCTCGCGGAGCTTCTCCTCGGCCTCTGCCTTGAGGGCCTCGGCCTCCTTCGTGGCCTCGCCGACGAGCCGGGCGATCTCCGCCTTCGCCGTACGCGTGCGCTGCTCGTTGACCGACTCCGCGGACGACAGCTGCTTGGCGGCCGCCTCCTTCGCCTCCGCCAGCGCCTTCTCGGCCTCCGCGCGAGCCTCGCGGAGCCGGTCCTCGGCCTCCTGCATCCGCTGCTCGGCGGCGCGGGACAGCTCGGTCGCCTGCCGGCGGGCCTGGTCGGTCTCGGCGGTGGTGGCGGAACGGAGCTGCTCGGCGTGGCTGGTGGCCTCCTGCGCCTGCGTCGAGGCGGCGTTCAGCAGCCGCTCGGCGTCCTTGCGGGCGCGCAGCAGAATCGCTTCGGCCTCGGCACGGGCGGCCTCCGCCTCCGAGCCGACGCGCTGGCGGGTCTCCTCGGCGAGCCGGGTGGCCTCGGCCCGCGCGGCGGCGAGCGCCTGCTCGGCCTCGGCGCGGGACTCCTCCATCAGGCGGCGGGCCTGGGACTCCGTGCGGGCGCGCAGCTGCTCGGCCCAGGCGACGTTCTCGTTGACGTGCGCCTCGACGGTCTGGCGGCGCTCGGCCAGCTCCTGGTCCAGGCGCTGACGGCGCTGGACCGCCTCGTTGTGCAGCTCGGCCTGGAGCCGCGCCTGGTGCTCGGCGTGCTCCTGCAGGATGCGCTGGGTCTGGGCGCGGGCCTCGCGCAGCTCGCGCTCGGCGTCCTGGCGCAGCTGGTCGGCCTGGATCTGCGCGTTGCGGAGCAACTGCTCGGCCTGGTAGCCGATGTCCGCGCTGTCGTAGGCCGGCCGGGATGCGATCGTGCGGCGCGCCTCGTGGAGCTTGGCGCGCAAGACCTCGACCTGGTAACCGAGGTCCTCGGCGTGCTGGACGGCCTTCTCCCGCTCGGTCTTCAGCCGGTCCATCTCGGCTTCGAACCGCGAAAGATGGTCGTCTTCAGCTCGGTGGCTCTCCTGGCGTTCGTAGCCCCGCACTGCGCGGTCCCATCCGTCCCCTGGTCGCAACACTCCAATGAGATCCGTTCCCCGGCGAACGGGCCCCCCGGGGAATGGTGACAGATCGGATACCCCGACTTCGACGCCGCATGGCATGCGGCACCGACCGGCCCCGGCCCGGAGCCGCCCACTCTACCGGGCCAGGAATCCGGAGGTCAGTGCTCCACCGAGGAGTGGACGGAGGAGCGGACCTAGGAGTGGTCCGCCGACGGCTCGGCGGAGGTGACCAGTTCGGTCAGCACGCCGTGGCAGTCCTTGGGGTGGAGGAAGGTGATGCGGGAGCCCATGGAGCCGATCCGGGGCTCGTCGTAGAGGACTCGGACACCCTTGCTACGGATGTCGGCGGCGTCACCGTCGACGTCGGCGGTCCCGAAGGCGATGTGGTGGACCCCCTCGCCGTTCTTCGCCAGCCACTTCCCCACCGCGGAGTCCTCCCGGGTGGGCTCCAGGAGCTGGAGGTAGGAGGCGCCGCCGTCGGAGGTGTCGTTGATCTTGAGCATGGCCTCGCGGACGCCCTGCTCCTCGTTCACCTCGGAGTGGAACACCTCGAAACCGTAGGTCGCACGGTAGAACTCGACAGTCTTGTCGAGGTCGAAACAGGCGATCCCGATGTGGTCGATTCGCGTCAGCATGGTCCCAGTGCAGCGCCAGAGAGGTGGTTACGCAACGTGCGCGCCGTCACACCGGCTGCCCGGTGACCCTGAGCGGTACCGCTCAGTACATTGGCGGTAAACCCTCGTTCACTCCTCATCTCAAGGGGCTGTGCCTCATGTCTGGAACGACCGGTACCACTTCAGTGATCGTCGCGGGCGCCCGCACGCCCATGGGACGGCTGCTCGGCTCCCTCAAGTCCTTCTCCGGCGCGGAGCTGGGCGGTTTCGCCATCAAGGCCGCGCTCGACCGGGCCGGCATCGGCGGCGACCAGGTGGAGTACGTGATCATGGGGCAGGTGCTCCAGGCGGGCGCCGGCCAGATCCCGGCCCGCCAGGCCGCCGTCAAGGCCGGCATCCCGATGAACGTCCCGGCCCTCACCGTCAACAAGGTGTGTCTCTCCGGACTCGACGCCATCGCCCTCGCCGACCAGCTGATCCGCGCCGGCGAGTTCGACGTGGTCGTCGCCGGCGGCCAGGAGTCGATGACCAACGCCCCGCACCTGCTCCCGAAGTCCCGCGAGGGCTACAAGTACGGCGCGATCGAGATGCTCGACGCGATGGCGTACGACGGCCTGACCGACGCCTTCGAGAACATCGCCATGGGCGAGTCCACCGAGAAGCACAACACGCGCCTCGGCATCGCCCGCCCCGAGCAGGACGAGATCGCCGCGCTGTCGCACCAGCGCGCCGCCGCCGCGCAGAAGAACGGCATCTTCGAGGCCGAGATCACGCCGGTCGAGATCCCGCAGCGCAAGGGTGACCCGGTCGTCTTCGCCAAGGACGAGGGCATCCGCGGCGAGACGACCGTCGAGTCGCTCGGCAAGCTGCGCCCGGCCTTCGCCAAGGACGGCACCATCACGGCCGGCACCTCCTCGCAGATCTCGGACGGCGCCGCCGCCGTGGTCGTGATGAGCAAGGCCAAGGCCCAGGAGCTGGGCCTGGAGTGGATCGCCGAGATCGGCGCCCACGGCAACGTCGCCGGCCCGGACAACTCGCTGCAGTCGCAGCCGTCCAACGCGATCCGCCACGCCCTGAAGAAGGAGGGCCTGAGCGTCGAGGACCTCGACCTGATCGAGATCAACGAGGCGTTCGCGGCGGTCGCCGTCCAGTCAATGAAGGACCTGGGCGTGACCCCGGAAAAGGTGAACGTCAACGGTGGCGCGATCGCCCTCGGTCACCCCATCGGCATGTCCGGCGCCCGTGTGGTGCTGCACCTCGCCCTGGAGCTCAAGCGGCGCGGCGGCGGTGTCGGCGCGGCGGCGCTGTGCGGCGGTGGCGGTCAGGGTGACGCTCTGATCGTCCGCGTACCCGGCAACGGCAAGTAGTTCCGTACCTAAGGAGCATCGGCACATGGTGGACGTCCCCGAACTCGTCGCCCAGGCACGGGAGGGCCGGCCGCGCGCCGTGGCCCGGCTGATCTCACTGGTGGAGGGGGCGTCCCCGCAACTGCGCGAGGTGATGGCGGCGCTCGCGCCGCTGACCGGTGGTGCGTACGTGGTGGGCCTGACGGGCTCGCCCGGCGTGGGCAAGTCCACGTCGACGTCCGCGCTGGTGACCGCCTACCGGCGGGCCGGGAAGCGGGTCGGCGTCCTGGCCGTCGACCCCTCGTCCCCCTTCAGCGGGGGAGCCCTGCTCGGCGACCGGGTCCGGATGTCGGAGCACGCCTCCGACCCGGGCGTGTACATCCGCTCGATGGCGACCCGAGGCCACTTGGGCGGGCTCGCCTGGGCGGCCCCGCAGGCGATCCGCGTCCTGGACGCGGCCGGCTGCGAGGTGATCCTCGTCGAGACGGTGGGCGTCGGCCAGTCGGAGGTGGAGATCGCCTCCCAGGCCGACACCTCCGTGGTGCTGCTCGCGCCGGGCATGGGCGACGGGATCCAGGCCGCGAAGGCGGGCATCCTGGAGATCGGCGACGTGTACGTGGTGAACAAGGCGGACCGGGACGGCGCGGACGCGACGGCCCGCGAGCTGAACCACATGCTCGGTCTCGGCGAGGCGCGCGGTCCGGGCGACTGGCGGCCGCCGATCGTCAAGACGGTCGCGGCGCGGGCCGAGGGCGTCGACGAGGTCGTGGAGGCCCTGGAGAAGCACCGCGCCTGGATGGAGGAGCACGGGGTCCTGGCGGAGCGCCGCCGCTCGCGCTCGGCTCGCGAGGTCGAGACCATCGCGGTCACGGCGCTGCGCGAGCGCATCGGGGACCTGCACGGCGACCGGCGCCTGGACGCGCTCGCGGAGCGCATCGTGGCGGGCGAGCTGGACCCGTACGCGGCGTCCGACGAACTGATCGCGAGCCTGACGGGCAACTGACGGCCCGACGGACGGGGCCCGGTGCGCTTCACGCGCACCGGGCCCTCGTCGTGTCAGTCGTCGGCGGCGCCGTCCTTGGCGTCGTCGTCCTGAGCGTCGTCGTCCTGGTCCTTGGCGTCGTCCTGAGCGGCGTCGTCGGCGTCATCGTCCTTGTCGGTCTCGGTGCCGACGACCTTGCCCGTGGCCGCGTCCACGTGGACGGTGTACGAGGTGGTGCCCTGGCCGAGAATGTCGACCTCCCAGCCGCGGTCGTCGTTCCCGCCGTCGTCGTCGGTGTCGAGGTCGACGGAGACGACCGTGCCCGGCTTCGCCTTGAGGGCGGCGTCGATCGCCTGGGCGGCGGTCACCTTCGCGGTACGCGCCGCGGCGCGCTCGTCGTCGTCCGTGTTCTGTGCGCCGGCGGCCCGCACCTGGGCCGGCGCCGACTCCTGCCGGCCGTCGTCGTCCGCGAAGGCGGCCGCGGTCCCGCCGCAGACCACGGCGGCCGCCGCGACGGTGGCGATGACGATGTTGCGCTTCATGAGGTCCTCCAACGGTGGGGTGCGCTTCGACGGACACCACTGTGCGGAGTCGGACCTGAAGCCACGCTGAAGCAACCTGAAGACGTCTTCAGGTGGGATTTGCGAACCTGGGGCGCATGCGGTTGTTGATCGTGGAGGACGAGAAGCGGCTCGCCCTGTCCCTGGCCAAGGGCCTGACGGCGGAGGGGTATGTCGTGGACGTCGTCCACGACGGCCTCGAGGGCCTGCACCGGGCGAGCGAGTCGGCGTACGACCTGGTCGTGCTCGACATCATGCTGCCCGGCATGAACGGCTACCGGGTCTGCGCCGCGCTGCGCGCCGCCGGGCACGACGTGCCGATCCTGATGCTGACCGCCAAGGACGGCGAGTACGACGAGGCCGAGGGCCTGGACACGGGCGCCGACGACTACCTGACCAAGCCGTTCTCGTACGTGGTCCTGGTGGCCCGGATCAAGGCGCTGCTGCGGCGCCGGCGCTCCGGCGCCGGGGTCTCGCCCGTACTGGTCCTCGGCGAGCTGCGGGTGGACACCGGGGCCCGCCGGGTGCACCGCGGCGAGGAGGAGATCCCCCTCACGGCCAAGGAGTTCGCCGTACTGGAGCAGTTGGCGGTGCGCCCCGGCACGGTGGTGTCCAAGGCCGAGATCCTGGAGCACGTCTGGGACTTCGCCTACGACGGCGACCCGAACATCGTCGAGGTGTACGTCAGTGCGCTCCGCCGCAAGCTCGGCGCCGCGCTGATCAGGACGGTGCGCGGCGCCGGATACCGGCTGGAGGCGCGGTGAGCGGCCGGCCGTTCGCCTCGGTACGGGCGAGGGCCACGCTCGGTGCGACCCTGGTGGTCGCGCTGGCCCTGATCGCCGCCGGGATCGCCGTACTGCTGTCGCTCCGCGGCAACCTCGCCGGCCGGGCGGACGCGGAGGCCGACAATGCCGCCCGCCAGGTCGCCGCACGGATCGCGGCCGGCACTCCGTACACCGCCCTGGACCTGCCGGACGGGGAGGACCATCCGGTGCAGGTCGTCGACGGGGACGGCCGGGTGCTGGCGGTGAGCGAGGGTCTGACGGCGATCAGCGGCACCGGCGTGCCCGGCGTCAGCCCGGTCGCGAGTCCCGGAGCCGGCCGGGACGACGACGATGACGACGACGGTCCCGGTGCCGGTGAGTCCGGCGTCGTCACCTGGCACGGCGAGGGGCGGGCCACCGTGGACGGCAGGAGCGCCGCCTACCGGTTCGCCGAGGTGGAGGTGGCGGACTCCGGGGACGAGACGGTCCGGGTGTACGCGGGCGCGTCGCTGGCGGCGCAGCAGGACGCGGTGCGTACCGCGTCCGTGGCCATGCTGGTCGGGCTGCCCGTGCTGCTGGCCGTGGTGGGCGGCGTGACCTGGCTGGTGACCCGGCGCGCCCTGCGGCCCGTCGAGGCCATCCGCCGCGAGATGGCCGCCATCACGGCCTCCGAGGACCTGAGCCGCCGCGTACCCGAACCCCCGACGGGTGACGAGGTCGCCCGGCTCGCCCGGACCACGAACGAGACGCTGTCCGCCCTGGAGGCGTCCGTGGAGCGGCAGCGGCGGTTCGTCGCGGACGCCTCGCACGAACTGCGCAGCCCCATCGCCAGCCTCCGGACGCAGCTGGAGGTCGGCGCCGCGCATCCGGCTCTCCTCGATGTCCCCGGCGCCGTCGAGGACACGGTGCGGCTCCAGCGGCTCGCCGCCGATCTGCTGCTGCTCGCCCGCCTGGACGCGGGGGAGCGGCCGGGGCGGACTCGGCTGGACCTCGGGGAGCTGGCGCGCGCCGAGGTGGCGGGGCGTACGGGGGACAGGATCGCCGTCCGGGTGGAGGCCGAGGAGGGCGTCGAGGCACCGGGCTCGCGGGGGCAGCTGGCCCGGGTGCTCGCCAACCTCCTGGACAACGCCCAGCGCCACGCCCGCCGCCGGATCACTGTGACGGTGGGCGCGGAAGGCGCGTGGGCGGTGCTTGCGGTCACGGACGACGGCGAGGGCGTTCCCGCCGCCGAACGTGAGCGCGTCTTCGAACGGTTCGTCCGTCTCGACGACGCCCGCACGCGCGACGAGGGCGGTGCGGGTCTCGGTCTGGCGATCGCCCGGGACGTGGCCCGCCGCCACGGCGGGGACCTGACCGTGACCGCCGCGCCGTCAGGGGGCGCGCGCTTCGTCCTGCGGTTGCCGCTGGACGGGTGACCGGCGGGCGCCCGGGGGCTGTCCCTACGGCTTGCCCCGCCGGCCTCTGAGCTGGTCGGCGACCGGCCTCAGGGACTCGTGGAGGTCGCCGAGCGCCTCGGGGCTCAGCTGGTCGATGAAGTGCCTGCGCACCGACTCGACATGATGCGGGGCCACCTTCTTCATCGTGTCCATGCCTTGCTCCGTCAGGACCGCGTACAGGCCGCGCCGGTCCGACTCGCAGCTCTGCCGGTGGACGAGGCCGGCGTTCTCCATCCGGGTGATCTGGTGCGAGAGCCGGCTCTTGGACTGCAGCGTCGCGGCCGCGAGGTCGCTCATCCGCAGCCGCCGTTCGGCCGACTCCGACAGATTGACCAGGATCTCGTAGTCGTTGATGGTCAGGCCGAAGGGCTGCAGGTCCTTCTCCAGCTGGTACGTCAGCATTCTGTTGACGTCCAGATAGGTGCGCCAGGCGCACTGCTCGGCGTCGGTGAGCCAGGGGGTGGCCGTCTCGGTCTCCATGTATGGATTCTACCTAAGAAGTTGAATACTGGACGAAGTCAGGGAGTGTGACGCCACGCACCCGGGGCCCCGGAGTACGGGTGCAGACGTTCGAGGACGTCACACTCCGCAGACTACCGCTCACAGCCCGAAGCGACGCTGGAGGTCCCCCAGCTGGCCGGGAAGGCGCGGTACGGAACCGTGCTGACCCTGCCCCGAATGGCCTGAACCGTGCGTACCGGGCACCCCCGGCTGCGCCGGGGCCGCGCCGGTCGCGCGCTCCGCCATCAGCAGCTCCGTCGACTGGAGCAGGACCGTGCCCGCGCCCACGAACTCGAACTGGTGCTCCTCGCCCGAGGTGCCCCCGAGGCCCGTCAGCGCCCGCACGCCGCCCATCACGCCCGTCATGTAGCCGTGGTCGTAGTGGTGGCAGGGCGACGGGCAGTCCGCCCAGCCCACCAGGGCCTGCGGATCCACCCGGAGCGGGGGCTCCATGAAGACCACCGGGCCGTTCGAGGCCGCCACGAACTTGCCCGTGCCGAGCAGCGTCACGAAGCCGGGCACGATCGACTGCTTCAGCGCCAGCGTCGGCTGATAGGCCAGGAGGTTGCCCGAACGGATCGTCAGATTGCCCTCGTCCAGGTCGTACGAGTTGACGTCGAAGGCCCGGTCGGCGAGCAGCATCTTGCCGCTGCCCTCCGCCACCACCCAGTCGCTCGCGTGCAGCGGCGAGTGGAAGGACGTACGGACCAGGCGGTCGAGCCGGCCGTGGCCGATGCCGTTGAAGTCGATCCGCCCGTAGTAGGCGATCATCTTCCCCTTCTGCAGGAACCACTGGGAGCCCTTGAGCTCCACGCAGAAGGTGTACGGATTGACGTTGTCGTCCGACGGCAGGGTCGTCGGATCGTGAATCACGGGGGCGCTCACAGCTTCTCCTCCGAGGCCTGGACGTACACCGCACCGCTGCCGCTCAGCTCCAGCTGGAACGCCTCGCCCGAGCCGCGCCCCACCATGTCGCGCCAGCCCAGCGCGGTGGAGAGCTTGTTCCGTACGTCGCCGTGGTGGGCGACGTACGCCTGCGGGTCCACATGGACCGCGCGCCCCGGCGTGATCGGCAGCTCGATCACCCCGCCGTGCGCCATGACGGCCACCGAGCCGTGACCCTTCAGGGTCGTGGTGAAGAGGCCCTGGCCCGTCACCTGGCCGCGCACCATGCCCATGACGCCGCCCTGGGAGCCCATGAACATCGTGCCCTGCTCCAGGGTGCCGTCGAAGGCGAGCAGCCGGTCCGCCTCGACGTGGAGGGTGTCGCCGGTCAGCCGGATCACCTGGATGTGGTGGCCGCCGTGCCCGAACATCACCGTGCCGTTGCCCTCGACGGTCATCAGCGGTGTCGCCTCGCCCGCCACCCGGCGGCCGATCATCGACATCACGCCGCCCTGGCCGCCGGCCGTGTTCGGCGTGAAAGTGACGTCGCCGCGGTAGGCGAGCATCGCGCCCCGCTGGCTGAACATGCGCTGCCCGGGCACGACCGTGGCCTCGACCATCTTCGAGTTGATCTCGCGGAACGGCATCTCAGACCTCACCCCCGACGGTGTTCCGCTCGCTGGGCTGGACATAGACGAGCCCGTCGCCCTCGAAGCGGATCTGGAACGCCTCGCCGCCACCCTCGCCCATGAATGTGCGGAAGGTCACACCGGACTGGAAGTGCTGCTGGAGGTTGCCCTGGTGGGCGATGTACGCGCCGGGGTCGACGGCGAGCGGGTACTGCGGAGTCACCCGCAGCACGACTGCCGGGCCGTCGGACATGATCGCCGCCTGGCCGCTGCCCTCGATGGTCGTCGTGAAGAGGCCGTTGCCGGTCGCTCCGCCGCGCAGGCCGGTGAAGGTGGTGCCGGTGCGCAGGCCCGCGTCGGTGCAGAGCAGATTGCTCGCCTCGACCCAGAGTTTGTCACCGTTCAGGGAGACGAGGTTGATCTCGGACGCGCGGTCGGCGAACCAGCAGGTCCCCTGGCCTTTCACCTCCATCAGCTCCATCTGCTCGCCGGTGAGCCGGCGGGTGACCATCCCGCGCAGGCCCTCGCCGCCGCCGGACATCTTCTTGAAGGCCATCTGGCCGTCGTAGGCGACCATCGAGCCGTTTTTCGCCTTGACGGCGTCGCCGGTCATGTCGACGGCCAGCACTTTGCTGCCTTGGAGTCGGAACGTTGCCACGCAGTGACGGTACTGGGCCCCCGGATAAAGAGACAGCAAAGTCGGCGTGCACAATGGACGGGCCCTTGTGCGTCCGTTCACAAGATCGAACGAAGGTGACCCCTCCCGTGGACATCAAGACCGCTTCCTCCCTCCACCGGCTCCGGCTCGTCTCGGCGCCGGAGGCCGTGTCGTTCCTCCTGCTGCTGGTCTGCTCGGTGCTGAAGCGGACCACGGACTTCAACGCGGTGCCGGTGATGGGTGCGATCCACGGCATCCTCTTCATCCTCTACGTCCTCTTCTGGCTGGACGCCTGGAACCGCACGAAGTGGAACTTCAAGACGGCGGCGCTCTACTTCGTGCTCTCCGTGCTGCCCTTCGGCGGCTTCTTCGCCGAGCGCAAGCTGAAGCGCGAGGCGCAGGACGCGGTCATCGCCTCCCGCGCCCGCCGCGAGGGCACGGTGAACGCGTGATCGTCGCCTTCTCCGTCACCCCGCTGGGCGTCGGCGAGGAGGTCGGCGAGTACGTCGCCGACGCCGTCCGGGTCGTCCGGGAGTCCGGGCTGCCGAACCGTACCGACGCCATGTTCACCTCGATCGAGGGGGACTGGGACGAGGTCATGGATGTGGTCAAGCGTGCCGTCGCCGCCGTGGAGGCCCGCGCGCCGCGGGTCTCGCTGGTCCTCAAGGCCGACGTCCGGCCCGGCGTCACCGACGGCCTGACCTCCAAGGTCGAGACGGTGGAGCGCCACCTCTCGGCCTGAGGCGGAGAACCGTACGCGAGCCCCCCGGCCCCACCGCCGGGGGGCTCAGGGTCTATCCGGCCCTAGATCCGCCGGACCGGCCCTGGTCGTCGCCGAGCGCCGACGGCCCCGGCGCGTCACCGGATCGGGCGAACCTCCCGTCCCGACTCCGCCGTGCGGAGTAAAACCGCTCGCTCGGACTACTCCAGTCGACACATCGAACGGTGTCCCCTTTCGTGGGGTTATCGGCCTGTTCGACGACAGCTGGAGGCACCGTGCGGTCGAGAGGGTACGACTACGACACCTACAGCCGACTCGCCGGTCCGCTCACGGAGCCGGACACGGACGCCTACCAGGTGCGGTACCGCAGTCTGCTCTCGAAGGAGCCGCACCGCGTACGAGCGGTCCTCCTGATGAGCCTCGCGCCCCTGCTGTCCGCGCTGCTGTTCGCCTACCTCGTCTGGCCCAGCCACTGGACCGTCCGTGAGGGCGGTGACCGGTGGCTCGTCGGGTTCGACACCGTGATGCTGGTGTCGATCGGTCTCATCTGCCTCTTCATGCTGGTGAACGTCACGTCGATCGCCCACGCCACCATGGTCGCGCGTGACCCGATACCCGTGTACCCCGAGAAGGGCACCCGCGTCGCCTTCCTCACCACGTACGTACCGGGCAAGGAACCCCTCTCCATGGTCCGCGCCACCCTCGAAGGAGCGGTGCGGCTGCGCCACTGCGGCCCGCGGGACGTCTGGCTCCTCGACGAGGGTGACGACGAGCGGGCCAAGGCCCTGTGCAAGGAACTCGGCGTCAGGCACTTCACCCGCGCGGGCGTCCCCGAGTGGAACCAGCGGACGGGCGCACACAAGGCCCGCACCAAGCACGGCAACTACAACGCCTGGATCGCGATGCACGGGGACGCGTACGACTTCTTCGCCTCCGTCGACACCGATCACGTACCGCTGCCGAACTTCCTGGAGCGGATGCTCGGCTACTTCCGCGACCCCGACGTCGCCTTCGTCGTCGGACCGCAGGTGTACGGCAACTACACCTCCGCCGTCACCAAGGCCGCCGAGTCCCAGCAGTTCCTCTTCCACGCGCTGATCCAGCGGGCCGGCAACCGCTACCACGCCCCCATGTTCGTCGGCACCAACAACGTCGTGCGGATCGCCGCCGTCAAGCAGATCGGCGGCCTGTACGACTCGATCACCGAGGACATGGCCACCGGCTTCGAACTGCACCGCGCCAGGAACCCGCGCACCGGCCGCTTCTGGCGCTCCGTCTACACCCCCGACGTGCTCGCCGTCGGCGAGGGACCGGTCTCCTGGACCGACTTCTTCTCCCAGCAACTGCGCTGGTCCCGGGGGACGTACGAGACGCTGTTCAAGCAGTACTGGAAGGCGCCCTTCCGGGTCCCGCCCGGTCGCCTCCTCAACTACACCCTGATGCTCGTCTACTACCCGATGACGGCCGTCAACTGGTTCCTCGGCGTCCTCAGTTGCGTCCTGTTCCTCTGGCTCGGGGCGTCCGGCACCCAGGTCTCCTCCTCCGTCTGGCTGATGATCTACAGCGACGCGGTGGCCCTGCAGATCGGCCTGTACCTGTGGAACCGGCGGCACAACGTCTCACCCCACGAGCCCGAGGGATCCGGCGGCCTCGCCGGCATGGCGATGTCCGCGCTCTCCGCCCCCATCTACCTCACGTCGCTCGGCTCGGCGGTCCTGCGCACCCATGGCCGGTTCGTCGTCACGCCCAAGGGCGGGGAGACCAGCCCCGACCGGATCATCACCTTCCGGATCCATCTCTACTGGGCCGTGATCCTCATCGCCTCGCTCGCCGCCTCCGTCCACCTCCGCCACACCCACGCGGCCATGCGCACCTGGGCCGTCCTGGCCCTGGTCATCGCCCTCGCCCCCGTCGCCATCTGGAGCTGGACGACCCTGCGCGAGCGGCGCGCCCGTGCCGAGGCCAGGAAGACCGTGGCCGTCCGCCCCGCCCCCGAGAGCGAGCCGGTGGCCCTGGTCGCCAAGGTCGCCAAGACGACCACCACCGCCGCGGGAACCGCCAAGCCCGCCCCCGCGCCCACGACGACCGGAGGGAACTGAGCCATGGCCCACCGGCCGCCGAAAAAGCTCAAGAAGACCCTGCTCGGCGGCGGCGCGATCGTGGTCCTCGCCGCGCTCAACGCCCCGGCCGCCCTCTCCTTCGCCGAGGCGAAGTACCACGCCTACAAGATCGCCCAGCCCGGGTACAAGCGGAAGTACGGCTCCTGGTCGAAGGTCGCGGTGCCTGACGAGTACCGCGTCAACGCCATCCACGCCGCGCTCCTGCACACCGGCAAGGTGCTGCTGATCGCCGGCTCGGGCAACGACCAGAAGAAGTTCGACTCCGGCACCTTCGAGACCATCCTCTGGGACCCGGTGAAGAACACCTTCAAGAAGATCCCGACCCCCGAGGACTTCTTCTGCGCGGGCCACACCCAGCTCCCCGACGGCCGCCTCCTCGTCGCCGGCGGCACAGCCCGCTACGAGATCCTCGACGGTGAGGTGAAGAGGGCCGGCGGCGGGATGCGGGTCAAGAACGAGAGCCCCGACAAGGCGATCACGCTGAAGAAGGGCACCGTCTTCCGCTCGCCCTCGGGCGTCGAGTACGTCTCCAAGTTCGACGTGACGGTCCCCAAGGCCAAGCGCGAGTTCGAGATCTCGTACTTCAAGAGCGGTCAGATGAAGCCCTGGAGCACCAAGGTCACCGCCGCCGAGGCGAGGGTCTTCGTCGAGGCGAGGAAGGAGGGCGCGCAGGCGCTCACCACGGAGGCGGCGCAGTACGAGATCGTCGGCCTCGAGGGCGGCGACGCCGACAACGTCTACGGCCTCGCCCAGCGGCTCACCACCGAGAAACAGGACTTCCAGGGCATCAAGGCGGCGTACGAGTTCGACCCCAGGGCCGAGAAGTACATACCCGTCGCCCCGATGAAGGACGCCCGCTGGTACCCCACGCTCGTCACCCTCGACGACGGCAAGGTGCTCGCCGTCTCCGGCCTCAACGACGTCGGCGACGTCGTCCCCGGCGACAACGAGATCTACGACCCCAAGACCAAGAAGTGGTCCAAGGGCCCCTTCCGCTACTTCCCCACCTACCCGTCCCTCTTCCTCACCAAGGGCGGCAAGCTCCTCTACAGCGGCTCCAACGCCGGCTACGGCCCCGCCGAGAAGGGCCGCGAACCGGGTCTGTGGGATCTGGAGAGGAACTCCTTCACCAGGATCGGCGGGCTGACCGACCCCGACCAGCTGGAGACCTCCGCCTCCCTGATGCTGCCGCCCGTCCAGGACCAGAAGGTCATGGTCCTCGGCGGTGGCGGCGTCGGCGAGTCACCGAAGTCCACGGCCCGTACGTCGATCATCGACCTGTCCGAGGACAGCCCGGTCTTCCGGGACGGGCCCGCGCTGCCCCAGGGCACCCGCTACCTCAGCAGCGTGCTTCTGCCCGACGACACGGTCTTCACCACCGGCGGCTCGAAGGAGTACCGCGGCCGCAGCGGCAGCGACATCCTCAAGGCGCAGTTCTACAGCCCGGCGGCCAACGCCTTCACGGCCGCCGCCGACCCCACGGTCGGCCGCAACTACCACTCCGAGGCGCTGCTGCTGCCCGACGGCCGGGTCGCCACCTTCGGCTCCGACCCGCTCTTCGACGACGAGGACAACACCAGGCTCGGCACGTTCGAGCAGCGGATCGAGGTCTTCACTCCGCCCTATCTGCACAAGGCGGGCGCCGACCGCCCCGCCCTCGGCGCAGGGCCGCAGGAGGTCGACCAGAACGGCCGCGCCACCTTCCTTACGAAGGACGCGGCCCGGATCACCAAGGCCCGGCTGATGCGGCCCAGTGCCGTCACCCACAACACGGACGTGGAACAGCGCTCGGTCGCCCTCGGCCTGACGAAGACCAGGGACTCGGTGACCGTCCACGTGCCCCGGGACAGGACGCTGGTGCCGCCCGGCTGGTACATGCTCTTCGTGACGGACGCGGACGGCACGCCGTCCGAGGCGACGTGGATCCGGATCGGCTGATGGCCGTCCCGTAACTGATCTCTGGCACGAGAGAGGTCGGCTGAGATCGGATCCTGGGTCCCACCCTTTGGAAGAGGCGCCGACCTCGGTTCACCCCTGTGACCGCACGACACAGCAGCGGATGGCAGGGGCCGTCCTCCCGGCAACGTGTGGATCCACCCGCCCGGGGAGATGAGCAGGGCCCCTGTTATCGTGCGCCGATGTCAACGATCAAGCAGTTCCAAGTGACCTTCGACTGCGCGGAACCTGCGCGCCTCGCCGCCTTCTGGTGCGAGGTGCTGGGGTACGTCGTACCGACAGTCCCGGAGGGCTTTGCCACGTGGGAGGAGTACCACCACTCGCTGCCGCCTGAGGACGAGGTCTACTTCGCGTGCGCTGATCCCTCGGGTGTGGGCCCGCGCTTGCTCTTCCAGCGAGTTCCCGAAGGCAAGGTCGTCAAGAACCGGGTGCATCTTGATGTGCGGGTCGGCACAGGGCTCGTGGGTGACGAGCGCCTGGCCACACTCGAGGCCGAATGCGCACGGCTGATGGCGCTCGGGGCGAAACACGTGCTGACGCAGCGCGCCGATGGCGTCAACGAGTCGTGCATCACGATGCAGGACATCGAGGGCAACGAGTTCTGCCTCGACTGATTCTCCTCCGAGACTGCGAGAGGGGAGCCGTCTCCAGGGGACCTCTCAGGTCTCGTACGCGGCAGAAGCTATCCCGTGAGAGCGAGGCTGTGCAGTCGGGCGATGCCGAGCATGGCGTGTCGGACCCCGTCGCCCTTGAGACGGCAGTCGCGGAGGATCTTCCAGGTCTTCACGCGGGCGAAGACGTGCTCGACGCGGGCCCGGACCTGTTGGTGCGAGCGATTGTGCTCGCGCTTCCAGCCCGGCAACTCTTCGCCCGGGGCGCGGCGGTGGGGGCATGAGGAGGCCGGTGCCCGGATAGCCGCCGTCGGCCATCGTGAGGGTCCTGCCCACGGCGGCCTTCGCGCGCCAGACTCCTCCCATGCCCGGCAGTCGTTGCGATTGCCGGGCAAAGGCTCACCGACCACAACGACCAGGCGGGTATCCGCGTCGATGACGACCCAGTAAGCGACTACCAACAGCACCCGGTCCTCCAGCGGCAGACCCCACGGCCGCCCGGTCACTTTCCGATGCCGTCGGCGAGGCCCTTGACGATGTAGCGCTGACCGAAGAAGAACAGCAGCACCACCGGGACCGCGGCGATCGCCATTCCGGCGAAGACGACGGGAAAGTCCGTGCCGTGCTTGCTCATGAGGCTGGTCAGTCCGACCGGCAGCGTCTGGACGTCGCTGCCGTTGGTGAACACCATCGCGAAGAGGTACTCGTTCCAGGCGAACAGGACGTGCAGCAGGACGGTGGAGGTGATGATCGGTTTGCACATCGGCAGGATGATCCGCCAGAAGGCGGTCCAGCGGCCGGCGCCGTCGATCTCGGCCGCCTCGTCGACCTCGCGCGGGAGGTCGATCATGTAGGCGCGGATGAGGAAGGTGGTGAACGGGACCCGGAAGGCCGTGTACAGGATGAGCAGCGCCCAGAAGCTGTTGTACAGGCCCATTGCCTGGAACATCTGCACGAGCGGCACCAGTGCCACGGTGGGGGTGAGCATGAGCCCGCCGAGGATGACGGCGGTGAGCACCTTGTTGAGCGGAATGTTCACCCGGGTGAGGCCGTAAGCGGCCCAGGCGCTGATGAAGACGGTCGCGATCGTCGACGTCACCGTGACCAGCACACTGGCCGTGAGGTAGTCGCTCACCCCGCGGTTCCACGCCTTCCGGTAGTTCTCGAAACTCCAGCTGTCCGGGATCGCGAAGGGGTTGTCGAAGAGTTCGGCGTTGGTCTTGAACCCGTTGAGGACCATCCACAGCAGCGGATAGAGCACGACCACCGCCAGGCCGAGCAGGAAGGCCCACAAGAACAGGCGCGCGATCACGCCGAGGAAGCCGAGACGAGTCACCATTCCACCCTTTTCCTACGGGTGATCCACAGCTGCGCCATGGCGATGGTGAGCGTGATCACGAAGAGCACGGTGCCGATCGCCGCGGCCGACCCGAAGTCGTTGCGTACGAAACCGTTGCGGTACAGCCAGGTGCCGAGAACCTGGGTCGAGTTGTTCGGGCCTCCGCTGGTCATCACCATGACCTCGTTGAACACCTGGAACGCGCCGGAGACGGTCACCATCATCATGAGACCGGTCATCTCGCGCACCAGCGGCAGCGTCACCTGGAAGAAGCGGCGGACGGGTCCGACGCCGTCGAGGGCGGCCGCCTCGTAGAGCTCGGAGGGGATGCGCTGGATCGCGATGGCGAAGAGCAGGGTGCAGTACCCGAAGCCCTGCCACTGGCTCATGGCGATGATCGCGAACATCGCCGTGCTCTCCTGCCCCAGCCACGCCTGGGCGAACTCGCCCAGTCCCACCGCGTCGAGCACATGGTTGAGCAGGCCGATGTTGGGCTCGTAGACGAAGTAGAAGAGCAGGCCCGCGACGGTCAGGGAGATCGCCGAGGGGATGAAGTAGACGGCACGGAGGGCGCTTTGCCATCGCCGGCCGCGCACGCTCTCGACGAGCGCGGCGAGCAGCAGCGCGCCGAAGACCTGGAACGCGATGGAGAGGACCGCGTACCAGAGGTTGTTGGCGAACGACGACCAGAAGACCGGGTCGCCGACGAGTCGGCGGTAGTTCTCCAGGCCGACGTACTCCTGGTCACCGCTGTAGATGTCCCACGTGAGCGTGGAGAACCCGAAGTTCTGCACGAGTGGCAGGTAGACGAACACTCCGAGCAGGGCGAGGGCCGGAATGACCCAGGCCAGCCCGAGCGCCCTTCGGCACATGGTGCGCACCGGCATGTTTCCCTTCGGCAGCGCGGCCTACTTGGCCGACGTGGAGGCCCGGCGCACGCTCTCGAGCACCTTCTCGGGAGTCATGCCGCCGCTGATCAGCGCCTCGCCGCCGGCCAGCCAGGCGTCGGCGACCTCGGGGGCGGTGACCATGTCGAGCCAACCGACCAGGCTCGGGGCCTTGTTGACCCGCTCGATGCCCTCGAAGACGGCCTTGCTCGACGTCCGCGGTGTGACGGCCCCGACCACCGTGCTGGGCTGGCCGTACGGCGGTGAGGAGAGGGTCGCGGCGTTCTTCGGTTCGGTCACGAACTTCATGAAGTCGACGGCGAGGGCCGCGCGCGGCGACCGCGCGTTGACGAAGTAGCCCTCCGGCGCTCCCTCGATCACCTTCGGGTCCCCCTTCGCGCCCCGCGGGGCGGGCAGGGGGAAGATCCCCAGGTTCTCGGGCTTGAGGGACCCGCCCGCGGTCGTGCTGTCGAACTCGAGGATCTCCTGGTAGTACATCGCCGCCTTGCCGCGGCCGAACGCCTCCTGCGCCGAGGTGTAGAGGACGCCGTTGGTGCCGCCCCGGGTGTCGGTGCACGAGTCGACGAGGGTCTTGAACTGCCGGAGGGCGGTGAGGTAGCCGGGGTCTTCGAGGGTCGCCGTCCCGGGATGGTTGTCCGCCTCGCGGACGGGGGCCGGAACGTTGTACGCGAAGAGCTGCTGCAGGTAGTGCAGCGCGGGCCAGCCGTCCTTGTTGCCGAAGGCGACGGGTTCGTATCCGGCCTCGCGGAGGTCGGCGCAGCCGGCGATCAGCTCCTCGAAGGTGGTCGGAACCTCGACACCGGCCTTGTCGAACGCGGCCTTGTTGTAGCCCATGAACTTGCCGTTGTTGTAAAGGGGTATGCCGTAGTACCTGCCGTCGTGCGCGAAGGCGGAGAGGGACGACTTGCTGAAGGTCTTCCCCCACTCGGTGTCGGGGCCGATGACCTCGGTGAGGTCCGCCGCCCGGCCTCCGCGGACGAAGTTGTCGGCCCAGTTCCCGGTCCAGGTGAAGTAGATGTCGGGGAGGGCGCCGGAGGCGGTGAGCGTCTTGGTCTTGTCCTTGATGCTCTGGTCGGTCTCCTGGATGAGCTCCACCTTCACCCCGGGGTGCTTCCGCTCGTAGGCGGCGGCGAGGTCCTCGAAGTAGGGGCTGAGCGGATCTCCCGCGAACTTGGTCAGGACGCTCAGGGTGCCGGAGAACTCCGGCGCGGCGCCGACATCGGCCGCCGGTGCTCGCGTCGGCCCGGCGAAGCAGCCGGTGAGCGCGAGCACCGAGGCCCCGAAGAGTGCCGCGTACCTCGTCATTGCACGAGCGCGCATGGGCTTCCTTTCGCTCGGGATGGGACCGCCGGTGCAGCCGGGCACCTCGGATCCGCCGCGGATTCCATGACGTGGACCGCTTGTGTGCGGCGACTGTACAGAGAATCTGATACCGGTACCAGAGCGAGGACGGAGAACTTCCGCGGACCTGCCCGGAGCCGCGCCGGGCCGCCGACGGAAGGCGGGCTCTGCTCCATGAACCTGCAGGTGAGAAAAGGGGATTGCCCCTGCGGGGCCCGCTCGGTGTTGACGGTCCTGATCTCTTGTGCCAGCGTGAGGCCCGCGTGATACCGGTATCAGGCCGCTCGGCGCCACCGGCCGCACCCTCCTCGAAAGGACCCGAAGATGCTCGGATTCAACGAGCCGGAAGTTCTCTCCCAGCTGGCGAGCACGGTGGCCCTGCGCCCCCGCATCGAAGAGCTCGCCGACCGCCTCGTGGACGAGGGGTTCGACCATCTCTTCCTCGTCGGCGCCGGCGGCACCTACGCCCAGATGTGGCCGTACGAGCACCTCGCCCGGCGCAGCTCGACACTCCCCGTGCGGGCCGTGATCGCCGCGGAACTGGTCGCCTCCGGTGATGCCACGCTCGGCGAGCGTTCGGTGGCCGTCTTCACGTCCGTGTCGGGCACGACGGAGGACAGCCTCAGCGCCATCGAGTTCTGCCGGTCCAAGGGCGTCCGCACGGTCGGCTTCACGGGCTACGCCGATTCCCCCATCGCCGAGAGCGTCGACGTCGCCCTGGTGTCGGAGCCGAAGGCCTGGCCGTTCGACCCGCAGATGCTGCTCTTCATGGGCCGGTTGCTCGCGCGGCGGGGCGAGTTCCAGGGTTACGAGAAGCTCGCCGATGAGCTCGCCGGTGTCCCGCGCCTCATGGTCGACGTGGCGAAGCAGGCCGATCCGTCCGCGAGCGCCTTCGCCGAGGCCCACAAGGACACCGACTACCACTTCCTCGTCGGCGGCGGGAACCTGTGGGGATTCACGTACCTCTACTCCATGTGCATCCTCGAGGAGATGCAGTGGCTGCGCACCACGCGCGTGCACAGCGCCGAGTTCTTCCACGGCTCCCTCGAACTGCTCGAAGAGGACACGAGCGTGATCATCTTTCAGGGGGAGGACGAGACCCGGGCGCTGACCGACCGCGTCGAGGCCTTCGCCAGGCGCATTTCCCGTGACGTGACCGTCTTCGACACGCGTGACTACGCGCTGGAAGGCATCAGTCCCGAGTTCCGCGGCCTCCTCGCGCCGCTCGTGCTCGACACCGTGATGGGCAGGGTGAGCAAGCACCTGGAGCGGGTGCGCGACCACTCGCTGGACCTGCGCCGCTACTACCGCGTCATGGACTACTGAGCCGACGAGCCCGCCGTCCCCGGTCGTCGCCCTTCCGTCGGGGCCGGCGGGCCGCCTTTCCACCGAGCCGGCACACCCCTTCCGTCGGATCGGCGGGCTCCCCCGGCATCGCGCGCGTCGCCGCGCCCTCGTCCGGGCGTCGCGCCCCACGGCGCACGCCATCGGGCTCCCCCCGGCATCGCGCGCGTCGCCGCGCCCTCGTCCGGGCCCCGCGCCCCATGGCGCACGCCCCTCGCACAGGAGAACCCTTATGAGAGTCCTCGGCTTCGGCGACAACATCGTCGACCGGTTCGTCGACCGCGGTATCGACTATCCGGGTGGCAACAGCGTCAACGTGGCCGTGTACGCCCGGCGGCTGGGCGTGCAGGCCGCCTACCTCGGGGTCTTCGGCGACGACGACCTCGGGCGCTTTCTGCGGGAGTCCATCGCCGCTCAGAACGTGGCCATGGACCACTGTGTCGTCCGCGCGGGCGAGAGCGGCCTGTCCACCCTGCGCGTCGACGACGGCGAGCGGGTGTTCCTCGGCTGGAACGGCGGCGGCGTCACGGTACGGGAACCGCTCCGGCTCGACCCCCGACTGGTCTCCTACGTGTCGTCGTTCGACCTCGTGCACTCCAGCGTGTACTCCCGGAGCGAGAGCGAACTGCCCCGGCTCGCCGCGTCCGGCCCTCTCGTGATGTTCGACCTGTCGAGCGAGGACGAGTACCGCACCCCCTCCTACCTCGACCGCGTCTGCCCGTACGCGGACCTGGTCCTGCTGTCCTGCTCGCACCTCGACGAGGCCGCGACGCACGCCCTCCTGGCGGAGGCCGTGGACCGGGGTGCCGGAATGGCGCTCGCGACCCGTGGCGTCGACGGCGCGATCGCCCGCACGGACCGGTGCGGCGTCACCGCCCCCGCGCGTGGATCGGGGGAGGGGAAGCCGCTCGTCGACACGATGGGCTGCGGCGACGCGTTCCTGGCCGGTTTCGCCGTCTCCCTGGTGCGCGCGGGATGGTCCGCGGACACCCCGCTCCACGAGCAGGTGATCGAACGCGCTCTGCGTGACGGAGCCGACGCCGCGTACGAGCAGTGCTTCGTCGAGGGAGCCTTCGGCCACGGCCGCCCCGTCGGGTGACCGGCTGTGTCCACGGTCTGTCCGGCGGACACGACTTAGCATGTGGCGAGCCCTCGACCAGGAGAAGTGAGGTACGGAATCCGATGCCAGCAGACCGGGGCCGCCCGTCGGCGCCGCCGACGATCTCGGAGGTGGCCGCCGAGGCCGGCGTCGGCCGCGCGACCGCGGCGCGCACCCTCGGCGGATACGGGTACGTGAGCCCCGAGTTGAAGGAACGCGTGCTCGCGGCGGCCGAGAAGCTCGGTTACCGCGCGAACGCGCTGGCGCGGAGCATGTCGACCGGCGTGAGCCACACCCTGGGGGTCGTCGTCGCGGACATCGGCAACCCCTTCTTCGCGGGCATGGTGCGCGGGATCTCCGACGCCTCCCGCGCACGCGGTTTCGACACCATCGTGCTGAGCACCTATGAAGACCTCGACGAGGAGATCGCGGCGACCAACGTGCTGATAGACAAGCGCGTGGACGGCGTCATCATCGCGTCCGCCGCTGTCGGCCGCGGCGAGGTCACCCACATCCGCACGGCCCTGGAGCGGGGCGTCCCGGTCGTGCTGGTCGACCGGGCGATCGGTTCCCTCGATCTCGACACCGTCGTCATCGACAACAGGGACGTGGCGCGTGAAGCCGTCGAGACGCTCATCGCGGCCGGGCACCGCCGCATCGGCTTCGTCTGGGGGCCACCGCTGGCGCAGGCGCCGGCGACCCGGCGCGCACTGCTCGCGGCGGCGGCCCGCAATGTGTGGACGGACGGGGAGCGACTGCGCGGATACCTCGACGCGCTGGACGACGCGGGCATCCCCTTCGACCCCGAGCTGGTGATGGTCGGGCCCAAGACCGAGGAGCACGCGACCGAGGAGGTCGTCCGCATGCTCACCCTGCCCCAGCGCGCCACCGCGCTGTTCTGCACGGAGACCGACGCGATGACGGGGGCGCTGCGGGCCGTGCGCGCGCGGAAGTTGTCCTACCCCGGAGACCTGTCGCTGATCGGCTTCGACGACAGCGCCTGGGCGGCGGTCATGGACCCGCCCCTCACGATGATCGAACAGCCGGTGCACCGACTCGGCGCGAAGGCGGCGGAAGTACTGCTCGACCCGCTCGAAGGAGCGGAACCCCGCCGTGAGACGCACACGCTCCACGCCCGCCTCGTCGTGCGCTCCTCGGTCGCCCCGCCCCCCGCGCTCTGAACCGGCGGCGGGAGGCCGCCGGATCCGTCCGGCCGGGCCGTGGGAGACAACCTTCGGACGGGAGCCCCAGGTCGTGTCCGCGAAGTCTCGCCCGGCCCGCGACGCCCGGTACGCCCTCCCCCGTAGCCCTTCGGGCACGGGAGGTGCCCCGGTGCTGCGTTGCCGGGATGCCCGAGTAGCTCCGCTACGAGGGCATCCCGGCGCCTCGCGATCGCACGCACCGGACCCCGCCCTTCGGGCGGACGGCGATACTTCGCGGTCACTCCCTAGGCCTTCGCTCTCCGCGCGAGACCGAGTGCGTACTCCGGCCACCAGGTGCCGGCGGCCGGGCCGCCCCGGCAGGGGCCGTCCGAGTCGCCCGGGCGTTTGATCCACAGGTAGGCGTCGACCAGTGCGTCGCCGGTCCGCTCGGTCGGCGGCACGCCGAGCGCCCGGCCCGGCGGATTGCACCACGCCTCCTCCCGGTCGCCCGGGAGGGGGCCGACGCCGTTGCGGCTGGTGTCCACGGTGAAGTGGGCTCCGCCGAGCATCCCGGACAGCCGGGCGCCGAAGCTCTTCACGGTGTCGTCGGTCTGGAAGTTGGAGACGTTGAGCGAGAATCCGTCCGCCTTGGCGACGCCCGCCTTCTGCAGGGGCTCCACCAGCTTGCCCGGGTCGTCGATCCAGGCCGGGTTGCCCGCGTCGAGGTAGACCCGGGTGTTCGGCTGCCGCTTCAGCCGGTCGATCGCCTCGGAGAGCAACTGGTAGCGCTCGCCGTGGTACTCCCCGGGCGTGCAGCCGTCCACGATGTGCGGCACCGCGTCCGGCTCCAGGACGACGATCGCCGGCGCGTCGCCGAGGGCGTCGGCGAACGAGCCGATCCACTCCCGGTACGCCCCCGCGTCGCGCGCGCCGCCCGCCGAGTACATCCCGCAGTCGCGGTGCGGGATGTTGTACGCGACGAACACCGCCGTCCGCCGGTCGGCCGCGGCGCCCCGCACCGCCCTCGTGACGTCCGGTACGGGATCGTCGCCGGCCGGCCACTCCGCGACCGGGCGCTCCGCGATCCGCCGGAGCAGCTCGGCGTCCTCCGTACGCCCCTGGGCCTCGTACTGCCGGACCTGACGGGCCGCGTCGCTGTCGGGGTCGACCCAGAACGGCGAGCCGGCCGTCGGTGCCGTGGACTCGCCGCGCACCGAGGGCGGACCGACCGGGGCCCTGGCCGCGGACCCGGCCGGGTCCTCCCCGCCGCATCCGGCGAGGAGCAGCCCGCAGACCAGGGCGAGGGCGGGGGAGAGCGTGCGGCGGGACATCCGGCCCCCAGAGTCGGGTACGGGACAGACCGGGCCATCGTGGCATAACGGTCAGTCCGTGCCGGGGTGCGACACCGCGTCCCCCGCCGAAGTCCGGGCGACCGAAGGGCGAGACGGGGCTGACCACCATGTGACCAGTGGGTAAGGTCGACGCGTGCCGAAGCCGCTCAGTCTCCCGTTCGACCCCATCGCCCGCGCCGACGAACTCTGGCAGAAGCGCTGGGGGCCGGTCCCCTCGATGGCCGCGATCACCTCGATCATGCGCGCCCACCAGATCCTCCTCGCCGAGGTCGACGCCGTGGTCAAGCCGTACGGACTGACCTTCGCGCGGTACGAGGCGCTGGTGCTGCTCACCTTCTCCAAGGCCGGTGAGCTGCCCATGTCCAAGATCGGCGAGCGGCTCATGGTCCACCCCACGTCCGTGACGAACACGGTGGACCGGCTGGTCAGGTCCGGCCTGGTCGACAAGCGGCCCAACCCCAACGACGGGCGCGGCACGCTCGCCTCCATCACGGAGAAGGGCCGCGAGGTCGTCGAGGCGGCGACCCGGGACCTGATGGCGATGGACTTCGGCCTCGGGGCGTACGACGCCGAGGAGTGCGCCGAGATCTTCGCGATGCTGCGGCCGCTGCGGGTCGCCGCGGGGGACTTCGAGGCGAAGTAGCGGGGAAGGGGCCCGCGCGAAGATCGCCCGGAACGGGCCGTTACGCTCGACGGCATGAAATCCAGCGTGCTGACCCGTTACCGCGTCATGGCGTACATCACCGCCGTCATGCTGCTCGTGCTGTGCACCTGCATGGTCTTCAAGTACGGGTTCGACATGGGCGAGGACGTGACCTTCGCGGTCTCCCAGACCCACGGCGTCCTCTACATCATCTACCTGATCTTCGCCTTCGACCTGGGATCCAAGGCGAAGTGGCCGTTCGGCAAGCTGCTGTGGGTGCTGCTGTCCGGGACGATTCCCTTCGCCGCGTTCTTCGTCGAGCGCAAGGTCGTCCGCGAGACGCTTCCGCTGGTCAGCGGCGCGCAGTCGGCGCCGGCCAAGGCCTGAGCGAGCCCGGTTCCGGACCTCCGCACATCTGTGCGGAGGTTTGCCATCGACATTTACTAGGACGTCCTAGTAAATTCGAGGGTATGGACGCTGACGCCATCGAGGAAGGCCGCCGACGCTGGCAGGCCCGTTACGACAAGGCCCGCAAGCGCGACGCCGACTTCACGACGCTCTCCGGGGACCCGGTCGAGCCCGTCTACGGGCCCCGGCCCGGTGACACCTACGAGGGGTTCGAACGGATCGGCTGGCCCGGTGAGTACCCCTTCACCCGTGGCCTGCACCCCACCGGCTACCGCGGCCGGACCTGGACCATCCGCCAGTTCGCCGGCTTCGGAAACGCCGAGCAGACGAACGAGCGGTACAAGATGATCCTGGCCGCCGGCGGCGGCGGGCTCTCGGTCGCCTTCGACATGCCGACCCTCATGGGCCGCGACTCCGACGACCCGCGCTCGCTCGGCGAGGTCGGCCACTGCGGGGTCGCCATCGACTCCGCCGCCGACATGGAGGTCCTCTTCAAGGACATCCCGCTCGGGGACGTCACCACCTCCATGACCATCTCCGGGCCCGCCGTGCCCGTCTTCTGCATGTACCTGGTCGCCGCCGAGCGCCAGGGCGTCGACCCGGGCGTGCTCAACGGCACGCTCCAGACCGACATCTTCAAGGAGTACATCGCGCAGAAGGAGTGGCTCTTCCAGCCCGAGCCGCACCTGCGCCTGATCGGCGACCTCATGGAGCACTGCGCGGCGGGCATCCCCGCGTACAAGCCGCTCTCCGTCTCCGGCTACCACATCCGCGAGGCCGGGGCGACGGCCGCTCAGGAGCTGGCGTACACCCTCGCCGACGGCTTCGGCTACGTGGAGCTCGGGCTGAGCCGCGGCCTGGACGTCGACGTCTTCGCCCCCGGCCTCTCCTTCTTCTTCGACGCCCACCTCGACTTCTTCGAGGAGATCGCCAAGTTCCGCGCCGCCCGCCGGATCTGGGCGCGCTGGATGAAGGAGGTGTACGGCGCCAAGAGCGACAAGGCCCAGTGGCTCCGCTTCCACACCCAGACCGCCGGTGTCTCCCTCACCGCCCAGCAGCCGTACAACAACGTCGTACGGACCGCCGTGGAGGCCCTCTCCGCGGTCCTCGGCGGCACCAACTCGCTGCACACCAACGCCCTCGACGAGACCCTCGCCCTGCCCAGCGAGCAGGCCGCCGAGATCGCGCTGCGCACCCAGCAGGTGCTGATGGAGGAGACCGGCGTCGCCAACGTGGCCGACCCGCTGGGCGGTTCGTGGTACGTCGAGCAGCTCACGGACCGGATCGAGGCCGACGCGGAGAAGATCTTCGACCAGATCAGGGAGCGCGGCCGGCGCGCCCACCCGGACGGGCAGCACCCGATCGGGCCGATGACCTCCGGCATCCTGCGCGGCATCGAGGACGGCTGGTTCACCGGCGAGATCGCCGAATCCGCCTTCCGGTACCAGCAGTCCCTGGAGAAGGGCGACAAGCGGGTCGTCGGAGTCAACGTCCACCACGGCTCGGTCACCGGCGACCTGGAGATCCTGCGGGTCAGCCACGAGGTCGAGCGCGAGCAGGTCCGGGTCCTCGCCGACCGCAAGGCCCGCCGCGACGACGCCCGGGTACGCGCCTCGCTCGACGCGATGCTGGCGGCGGCCCGGGACGGCTCGAACATGATCGGCCCGATGCTCGACGCGGTACGGGCGGAGGCCACGCTCGGCGAGATCTGCGACGTGCTCCGCGAGGAGTGGGGCGTCTACACGGAGCCCCCGGGCTTCTAGCCGTACAAGCCGGGCAAGCCGTCCTACGCCGTGGGACGCGTTACGACAAGGGTGGCACCGGGCTCCCGGTGCCATCCTTGTCCGCTGCTCAGGCCTGGGCCGCGGCCTCGCCGAGGCCGCCGATCAGCAGGGCGGACAGGCGGCGCACCCATGCCTCGTCGACCGGCTCCGCGCTCACCAGCGCGCGGTGCACCACCGCGCCGGCGATCACGTCGAAGATCAGGTCGTCGGTGGCGTCCACCGTGACGGGGTTCCGGTCGGCGGGCAGTTCGCCGCGCTCCTGGGCGCGCTGCCGGCCCTCCAGGACCAGGCGCTTCTGCCGGTCCACGATCGAGGTGCGGATGCGCTCGCGCAGCGGCTCGTCGCGGGTGGACTCGGCGACCACCGCCATCAGGGCGGTCTTGGTCTCCGGCCGTTCCAGCAGTGCCGCGAACTGCAGCACCACGTTCTCGATGTCGCCGCGCAGGCTGCCCAGGTCGGGCAGTTCGAGTTCGTCGAAGAGGACCGCGACGGCGTCGACGACGAGTTCGTTCTTGTTGGCCCAGCGCCGGTAGAGCGTGGTCTTGGCGACCCCGGCCCGCGTCGCCACATCGCCCATCGTGAGCTTGGACCAGCCCAGTTCGACCAGGGCGGCCCGGGTCGCCTCCAGGATCGCCGTGTCGGCCTCGGCGGAACGCGGGCGGCCGGGACGTCCGGTGGTGCGGGGTCGGGGGCTGGTGCGGCTACACATGGGGGACGACCATACCCGTCGGTAGGTCTTGCGCCAGGGGGTGGTGATGTGAGCCAGTTCACCGAGGGGTCCTTCCCCCGGGCCCTGCCGTGCAGTTACGCTACGACCTGTAGCGAAAGGCTTTGAGCGGCCCCAGCGACAATCACATGCATCGGGTGGGGACCCGGTGCGACGACACGAAGAACCGTGTTGTCCGTTACGTCTCGCACACCGGCGGGAGGCCTGCGGACGGCACGGTTCAGCCATGGCTTACCGGTAACGCGCGCGGAAGGGGGAGGATGTACCCATGCAGCCCCGAAACATGTCCATGAGCGGCGTCGTCGACCTTGCCGCGGTGAAGGCGGCCGGAGAGGCCAAGGCCAAGGCGGAGCAGGCGCGCGCCCAGGCCGCCCGGCAGGGTGGCCCGGCGGCCGTCGCCCCCTCTGCCCTGGTGATCGATGTCGACGAGGCCGGCTTCGAGCGCGACGTTCTGCAGCGCTCCGCCGAGGTGCCGGTCGTCATCGACTTCTGGGCCGAGTGGTGCGAGCCCTGCAAGCAGCTCGGCCCCCTTCTGGAGCGGCTGGCCGTCGAGTACAACGGCCGTTTCCTGCTCGCGAAGGTGGACGTCGACGCCAACCAGATGCTGATGCAACAGTTCGGCATCCAGGGAATTCCGGCCGTTTTCGCGGTGGTCGCCGGTCAGGCGCTGCCGCTCTTCCAGGGCGCGGCCCCCGAGGCCCAGATCCGGCAGACGCTCGACCAGCTGATCCAGGTCGGCGAGGAGCGCTTCGGTCTCACGGGGATCGCCGTGGACCCGGAGGCCGGCGAGGCCGGTCCGGCTCCCGTGCCGGCCGGACCGTACGACGCCCTCCTCGAAGCGGCGATGTCCGCGCTGGACGCCGGCGACCTGGCCGGCGCCGTCCAGGCGTACAAGAACGTGCTGGCCGACGACCCCGGCCACCCGGAGGCCAAGCTGGGCCTCGCCCAGGCCGAGCTGCTCGCCCGCGTGCAGGGCATGGACCCGCAGCAGGTACGGAAGACCGCGGCCGACGACCCCGCCGACGTGACCGCGCAGATCGCCGCCGCGGACCTGGATCTGGTGGGTGGTCACGTCGAGGACGCCTTCAGCCGGCTCGTCGACGTCGTGCGGCGTACGGCGGGTGAGGACAGGGACGCGGCGCGGCTGCGGCTCCTGGAGCTGTTCGAGGTGATCGGTCCCGACGACCCGCGGGTGACGGCGGCCCGTCAGGCCCTCGCGCGCGTGCTGTTCTGACCCCTTCCCTCCCGCTCGGGGAGGGCGCCGATTTGGCGACACAGTGACAAATCGCGGCCGCGTTTTACCAAAACTTGGTAAACGCGGCCGCTGTTACTTGCAGTAAATCGAACCCGGTGTTCTGTCCGGCTTTCGACCCCCTCCTCCCGATGTATGGCCCGCGTCGGCTGCACCCTGTGTGGCCGCCTGACATCGCCCTGTCGTGGCGTGGTTATCGAGCCGTTACTAGTGAGTAACGAACCCCTTGTGCCCCGGCGCGGAATGGACCACGATCGGCGACGCTCGGTCCGATACCGCACCAGCCCGGCAACCACCCGGGCCTGCGGCGAGGGTCCCCACCGAGCGGGCCGGCGGCAGTGGCGCCGGCCCTGGACAGGGGGGTTCCTGCCCTCACCGGCAGGGCCTGTCCAGCAGGTTGCGCGCAAGGCGTGGCCAGTGGTTGTCGCTCGGGGGTGATCGCCGGTGATTCGGACGCGCATCGTGCCCGACGCTCGGCGCTCTCCTTCCCGAGGACGTAGCACTTCTCCCATCCCAGGACGGGCCCCGGGCCCCTCCGGAGATGTACGTCCGAGAAGGAGGAATTCTCATGAAGTCCCAGGTTCGTGGCGGGACCAGATGGAAGCGGTTCGCCGTTGTCATGGTGCCGAGCGTGGCCGCGACGGCCGCGATCGGTGTCGGCCTGGCCCAGGGCGCGCTGGCCGCGTCCTTCAGCATCTCCGGCCAGGAGTTCAAGGTTAAGGCGAAGAGCCTTGTCGGCAAGGACTTCGTCCAGTACGGCAGTGTGGCGTCCGGCAAGGACCTGCACGGCAAGCCGTTCGCGGAGCCGGTCGCCGTCTCGGGCTTCTCCGAGGCCTGGATCACCGACATGTGCCAGTCCGTCGTCACTCCGGACGTTCCGTTCATCGGCAGCGTCTCCCTGGAGCTGCGCGCCGGCACGGAGAAGGACAAGCCGGTCTACGCGAAGGGCATCTACCTCGATGTCTCCGAGCTGAAGGCGGACGCCGAGTTCGGCAACATCGACATCGGCGTCGCGGCGGGCCAGCTTCCGAAGTCGAAGGGCAAGCCGGGCATCCAGCCGGACACCCAGGCCAACCCCTACGGCTTCTCCCAGCGCGCGGAGGACGCGGCGCTGACGGGCGTGGAGCAGAAGGCGTGGGCGACCACCGCCGCCACCTTCAAGCTCCCCGACCTGAAGCTGAAGCTGCACAAGGGCACCAAGGAGTGCTTCTAGGAGTAGCCCTCCTTGAGGGACGGGGCCGTGCTGTGCGGCCCCGTCCGTTCCGGGGACCGTTCCCCTCCTTTCACCATTTTTCTCAGCAACACCGCTTCCAGGGAGCTGTTTTCCATGAGCGCCGAGTCCATTGGTTCCCGCGGATTCCACTACTGGCGGCTGCGTTTCCGCGCCTGGCGGGGCAACCGGCCGTTCTGGGCCGGCCTGCTCACCATGATCGGCGGCGTGCCGATCGCGTATCTGCCCTACGGCGACATGCGGCTCGGCAACATGACGCTCGCCATGGCGACCACGGCCGGCGCCGGAGCACTGATCATCGGCGTTCTGCTCGTCACGCTCGGTCTGACGATGTGGTTCCAGCCCGTCGTCCGGGTCTTCGCGGGCGTCGCGGCGATCGTCCTGGCGCTCGTCTCCATCCCGGTCTCGAACTTCGGCGGCCTCGTCGTCGGGTTCCTGTTCTCGCTCATCGGCGGCGGGCTCTCCGCCTCCTGGGCCCCGGGCGTACCGGTGGAGGAATCCACCGAGGAGGCCGAGGCCGTCCCGGGCGAGCACGAGTACGACGGTCCGCCGCTGGGCCCGGCGGGTGACGGGGGCGTCCACGCCTTCGGAGCCGTATCGGTCCCGGAGCAGCGCGCCGGTCAGGAGCCGGACCCGCTGCCGGGCCCCGGTGCGCACGCGACCGAAACGACGATCGATGCCAACGGCGGGAGGAACAGTGCGGGGTGACGAGACGCGGTCGGCGCAGCCGGCGACGGCTGGAGGCGACGCCACTCTGGCGAGAAAGGGTCCGCGGCACGCGGCCCCGCGCAAGTCGCTGCTGAACAAGATCCAGGGGCCCGCGGGCCGGGCCATGGCCCTGGCGGCCATGCCGACGGCGGTCCTCGTGGGCATGGGCATGGCGCCCAAGCTCGCCCTCGCCGACGACGAGATTCCCTTCGCCCCCGGTCCGTGCGTGACCCGCTCGGACGAGCCGGCGCCCGAGGAGTCGACGAAGCCCGCGGAGACGTCCACGCCCACGCCCACGGCGAGCGCGAGCGCGACGCCGGACCCGGAGGCCACCGAGGAGCAGGAGACGCCGGCACCCGGCGCCAGCCCCTCGGCGACCGAGACCGCGAAGACCGGCCCGCTGCCGAACCTCACCACCACCCGGCCGACGCCGACTCCGACGCCCACCCCGACGAAGAGCGTCAACCCGCTCGACCCGCTGGGGATCGGTGACAAGATCAAGGACGTCTTCGACGGGCCGGACACCCCACCGACGCCCACCCCGACACCGACGCCGACGGCCACCGCTCCGGCCGGGAAGCCGACCACGGCTCCCACGACGCCTCCGAAGACGGGTGCGGGCCCGAAGGCCGACGCCCCGGTCGACAAGACCAAGGAAGCGATCAAGGACGCAGCCGACAAGGTGGGCGCCGAGGTCAAGGAGCTTCCGGAGGACGCCAAGGGCCTCGACGCCAAGAAGGACGAGGACATCCCCGACGGCGCCAAGCCGCGCTTCCCGTGCCCCGAGCCCGACCCCGAGGCGCTCGCGGCGGCCGAACTGGAGCAGGGAATCCCGCTGCTGCCGGACGAGCCGTGGATCCTGAACAGCACGAGGCTCACGCTCAAGGGCCTCAAGTACCACGGCATCGTCGAGGTGAAGACGGGCAGCGGCAAGATCAAGAAGGTCCTGAAGTTCACCGCGAGCGACGGCGTCGACATCAAGGACCTGCACCAGCGCACGGTGCACTCCGATGGCCTCACCGGTCACGTGCGGTCCGACAAGGGCTCGACGTCGACCATGAGCAACGGCACGGTGACCATGTACACGGAGCAGCTGAAGGGCGACCTCTTCGGCATCATCCCGGTCACCTTCAACCCGCAGACCCCGCCGCCGCTCGACGTACCGTTCGCCATCTTCACCGACGTGGAGGTCATCCAGGCGGGCCAGTTCGGCGGCACCCTCAAGGTCCCGGGCCTGCGCAACACGATCGAGCCCAGCTGACCTCCGTACCTCCGGGAGCCGCGGATGACGAGGGCCCCCGTCCGATCCGGACGGGGGCCCTCGTCATGTGCGGCCGGTCGGCGGGTCAGCTCCGCTGCTGGCCGCCGAGGTGGTGGACGCGGACCATGTTCGTGGTGCCCGGGACGCCGGGGGGCGAGCCGGCCGTGATGACCATGGTGTCGCCCTCGTTGTAGCGCTGGAGCTTCAGCAGCTCCGCGTCGACCAGGTCGACCATCGCGTCGGTGGTCTCCACGAACGGGGCCAGGAAGGACTCGACGCCCCAGCTCAGCGTGAGCTGGTTACGGGTCGACTCGTCCGTGGTGAAGGCCAGGATCGGCTGCGACGCGCGGTACCGCGAGAGACGGCGGGCGGTGTCACCGGACTTGGTGAAGGCGATCAGCGCCTTGCCGCCCAGGAAGTCCGCGATCTCGCAGGCCGCGCGGGCGACCGAGCCGCCCTGCGTGCGCGGCTTCTTGCCCGGCACGAGCGGCTGCAGGCCCTTGGAGAGCAGCTCCTCCTCGGCCGCGACGACGATCTTCGACATCGTCTTCACGGTCTCGATCGGGTACGCGCCGACCGAGGACTCCGCCGAGAGCATGACCGCGTCCGCGCCGTCCAGGATCGCGTTGGCCACGTCGGAGGCCTCCGCGCGCGTGGGGCGCGAGTTGGTGATCATCGACTCCATCATCTGGGTCGCCACGATCACCGGCTTGGCGTTGCGGCGGCAGAGCTCCACCAGGCGCTTCTGCACCATGGGGACCTTCTCCAGCGGGTACTCCACGGCGAGGTCGCCACGGGCCACCATCACCGCGTCGAAGGCGGCGACGACACCGTCCATGTTCTCGACGGCCTGCGGCTTCTCGACCTTGGCGATGACGGGGACCCGGCGGCCCTCCTCGTCCATCACCTTGTGGACGTCCTTCACGTCCTCGGCGTTGCGGACGAAGGAGAGCGCGACCATGTCGCAGCCCATGCGGAGCGCGAAGCGGAGGTCCTCCACGTCCTTCTCCGACAGGGCCGGGACGTTCACCGCCGCACCGGGCAGGTTGATGCCCTTGTGGTCGGAGATCACGCCGCCCTCGACGACGATCGTCTTGACCCGCGGGCCCTCGACCTCGACGACCCGCAGCTCGACGTTGCCGTCGTTGATCAGGATCTGGTCGCCCTTGGAGACATCGCCCGGCAGACCCTTGTACGTGGTGCCGCAGATGGACTTGTCGCCCGGGACGTCCTCGGTGGTGATGGTGAACTCGTCACCGCGCACCAGCTCGACCGGGCCCTCCGCGAAGGTCTCCAGACGGATCTTGGGGCCCTGGAGGTCGGCGAGCACGCCCACGGCGCGGCCGGTGTCCGCCACCGCCCTGCGGAGACGGTCGTACCGCTCCTGGTGCTCTGCCTGGGTTCCGTGGCTCATGTTGAATCGGGCCACGTTCATGCCGGCCTCGATGAGAGCCTTCAGCTGCTCATACGAGTCGACGGCGGGGCCCAGCGTGCAGACGATTTTGGAACGGCGCATGAGGCGGATCCTATCGGTTTGTTTCACTGCGGAATATTCCGTCTGGTGGAAAGTACAAATGGGCGGGGGCCCGCTCAGGCGTTCACTCCTCCGTGCACCAGCGCGTAGCTCTGCCTGGCGATCTCCAGCTCCTCGTCCGTCGGCACCACGGCGACCGCGACCCGCGCGTACTCCGGCGAGATCAGCCGTGCCTCGTCGGACCGTACGGCGTTCAGGCCGGCGTCCACCGCCAGGCCCAGCTCCTCCAGGCCGGCGATGGCAGCTTCCCGTACGGGCGCCGCGTTCTCACCGACACCCGCCGTGAACACCACGGCGTCCACCCGCCCGAGCACCGCGTAGTACGCCCCGATGTACTTCTTCAGCCGGTGGATGTAGATGTCGAAGGCCAGCCGGGCCCGCTCGTCGCCCTCGTCGATCCGGCGGCGGATCTCCCGCATGTCGTTGTCGCCGCAGAGGCCGACGAGCCCGCTCTTCTTGTTGAGCAGGACGTCCACCTCGTCCTCGGACATGCCCGCGACCCGCTTGAGGTGGAAGGTGACCGCCGGGTCGATGTCGCCCGACCGCGTGCCCATCACCAGGCCCTCCAGCGGGGTGAGACCCATCGAGGTGTCCACGCAGAGCCCGCCCCGGACGGCGGACGCCGAGGCCCCGTTGCCCAGGTGCAGCACGATCACGTTCACCTCCTCCGGCGCCTTGCCCAGCAGCTTCGCCGCCTCGCGGGAGACGTACGCGTGCGAGGTGCCGTGGAAGCCGTAGCGCCGGATGCGGTGCGCGTCCGCGGTCTCCACGTCGATCGCGTACCGGGCCGCGGACTCCGGCATCGTCGTGTGGAAGGCGGTGTCGAAGACCGCCACCTGCGGCAGGTCCGGGCGCAGGGCCATCGCCGTACGGATGCCGGTGAGGTTGGCGGGGTTGTGCAGCGGCGCCACGGGGACGAGCCGCTCGATCTCCGCCAGCACCTCGTCGGTGATCACGGTCGGCGCGCTGAACCGCAGCCCGCCGTGCACCACCCGGTGGCCGATCGCGGCCAGCTCGGGGGAGTCGAGACCCAGGCCGTCGGCCGCCAGCTCCTCGGCCACCGCCTTCAGCGCGGCCGCGTGGTCGGCGATCGCCCCGGTCTTCTCGCGCCTGACCCCTCCGCCCCCCTGGAGCGGGGTGTGCACGAGCCGTGAGGACGCCTCGCCGATCCGCTCCACCAGGCCGGCCGCGAGCCGGCTGTTCCCCCGCATGTCCAGGAGCTGGTACTTCACCGACGAGGAACCGGAGTTGAGGACGAGGACACGGGTGGCGGTGGTGCCGGTCATGCGGGGAGCTCCTGAGCCTGGGACGGGACCTGGGACTGGATCGCCGTGATGGCGACCGTGTTGACGATGTCGCTGACGAGCGCGCCGCGCGAGAGGTCGTTCACGGGCTTGCGCAACCCCTGCAGGACCGGGCCGACGGCCACGGCGCCGGCCGAGCGCTGCACGGCCTTGTAGGTGTTGTTGCCGGTGTTCAGGTCCGGGAAGATCAGCACGGTCGCCTGTCCGGCCACCTCCGATTCCGGCAGCTTGGTCGCGGCGACGGACGGCTCGACCGCCGCGTCGTACTGGATCGGGCCCTCGATCCGCAGCCCCGGGTGGGACGCACGTACCAGCTTGGTCGCCTCCCGCACCTTGTCGACGTCCGCGCCGGAGCCGGAGGTGCCGGTGGAGTACGAGAGCATCGCGATCCGCGGCTCGACACCGAAACGGGCCGCGGTCGCCGCCGACTGCACGGCGATGTCCGCGAGCTGCTCGGCGTTCGGGTCGGGGTTGACCGCGCAGTCGCCGTACACGAGCACCTTGTCGGCGAGGCACATGAAGAAGACCGAGGAGACGATCGAGGCGTCCGGCTTGGTCTTGATGATCTCGAAGGCCGGGCGGATGGTCGCCGCGGTGGAGTGCACCGAGCCGGAGACCATGCCGTCGGCCAGGCCCTCCTGCACCATCAGGGTGCCGAAGTAGTTCACGTCCGCCACCACGTCGTACGCGAGCTCCACCGTCACGCCCTTGTGGGCGCGCAGCTCGGCGTACTTCTCGGCGAAGGAGTCACGCAGCTCGGAGGTCTGCGGATCGATCAGCTGCGTCGACGGCGAGGACAGGTCGATGCCCAGGTCGGCGGCCCTCTTGCGGATCACCTCGACGTCGCCCAGCAGCGTCAGGTCGCAGACGTCGCGGCGCAGCAGCACGTCGGCGGCGCGCAGCACCCGCTCCTCGGTGCCCTCGGGCAGGACCACCCGGCGGCGGTCGGCGCGCGCCTGCTCCAGGAGATCGTGCTCGAACATCATCGGGGTCACCCGGCCGCTGCGGGCCACCGAGATCCGCTTCAGCAGATCGGCCGTGTCCACGTGCCGCTCGAAGAGGCCGAGCGCAGTCTCCGCCTTGCGCGGCGTCGCGGCGTTCAACTTGCCTTCGAGGGAGAAGAGTTCGGCGGCCGTGGGGAAGCTGTTGCCGGGCACCGAGATGACCGGGGTGCCGGGCGCCAGACGGGCGGCCAGGGTGAGGATCTCCTCGCTGGGCCGCTCGTTCAGGGTGAGCAGCACACCGGCGATGGGCGGGGTGCCCGCCGAGTGCGCGGCGAGCGCGCCCACGACGAGGTCGGCGCGGTCGCCGGGGGTGACCACCAGGCAGCCCGGGGTCAGCGCGTTGAGGAAGTTCGGCAGCATCGCGCCGCCGAAGACGAAGTCGAGCGCGTCCCGGGCCAGGCCGGCGCCGTCGCCGAGCACCACCGAGGCGCCGAGGGCGTGGGTGATCTGGGCGACGGTGGGCGCGGCGAGGGCCGGCTCGTCGGGCAGGACGTAGCAGGGGACGGGCAGCCGGGCGGCGAGCCGCTCGGCGATGGCCGCGCGGTCCTCGGCGGCCACCCGGTTGACGACCATCGCGAGGACGTCGCAGCCGAGCACGTCGTACGCGCGGAAGGCGTTGCGGGCCTCGGCCCGTACGGACTCGGCGGGCTGCCCCTTGCCGCCGACCACGGGTATCACCGAGGCGCCGAACTCGTTGGCGAGCCGTGCGTTGATCGCCAACTCGTCGGGGAGCGGGGTGGCGGCGAAGTCCGTACCGAGCACGAGCACGACCTCGTACTCCCGCGCCACCGCGTGGAAGCGGTCGACGAGCCGGGAGACCAGCTCGTCGGTGCCCCGCTCGGCCTGGAGCGCGGCGGCCTCGCGGTAGTCCATGCCGTAGACGGTCGCCGGGTCCTGGGAGAGCCGGTAGCGCGCCCGCAGGAGATCGAACAGGCGGTCGGGTCCGTCGTGCACCAGCGGCCGGAACACCCCCACCCGGTCCACCTGGCGGGTCAGGAGCTCCATGACTCCCAGCTCGACGACCTGCCGGCCGTCTCCGCGGTCGATCCCGGTCACGTACACGCTGCGCGTCACGCCATGGTCTCCTGTCCAGTCCCGTCAAACGAGTGACGTCAAAAAAGCCCGATAGGGCAGCTATACCCCCTTGACAATACCTCCGTGGATGGGTAGGGCGCTTGCCGGACGGATGACCGGGAAGAGGGGGACGAAAGCCCCCTCGCTCCGCCTTCCCCCGGGACGCGCGGAGCAGTCGCGGAAGCCCCGGCCGGGCCCGGCGTGGGAGAATCGGCAGGGCTCACACGTACCGCTACCCGAGCAGGAGACACAGCACGATGCGCATCGGAGTTCTCACCGCAGGCGGCGACTGCCCTGGCCTGAACGCAGTGATCCGGTCGGTCGTGCACCGGGCGCTGACCGGCCACGGCGACGAAGTCATCGGCTTCGAGGACGGGTTCAAGGGTCTCCTCGACGGGCACTACCGGCCCCTCGACCTCGACGCCGTCAGCGGGATCCTCGCCCGTGGCGGCACCATCCTCGGCTCCGCCCGGCTGGAGCGCGACCGGCTCTCCGAAGCCGCCGAGTCCGCGCCGGAGTTGGCGAGGAAGTACGGCATCGACGTCCTCATCCCGATCGGCGGCGAGGGCACCCTCACCGCCGCCCGGATGCTCTCCGACGCCGGCATGCCCGTCGTCGGTGTCCCCAAGACGATCGACAACGACATCTCCTCCACCGACCGCACCTTCGGCTTCGACACCGCCGTGGGCGTCGCGACGGAGGCCATAGACCGTCTCAAGACCACCGCCGAGTCCCACCAGCGCGTGATGGTCGTCGAGGTGATGGGCCGTCACGCCGGATGGATCGCGCTGGAGTCCGGCATGGCCGGCGGCGCCCACGGCATCTGCCTGCCCGAGCGCCCCTTCCAGGTCGACGACCTGGTCAAGATGGTCGAGGAGCGCTTCGCACGCGGCAAGAAGTTCGCCGTCGTCTGCGTTGCCGAGGGCGCGCACCCCGCCGAGGGCTCCATGGAGTACCAGAAGGGCGAGATCGACCAGTACGGCCACGAGCGCTTCCAGGGCATCGGCAACCGGCTCGCGGTCGAGCTGGAGCGGCGCCTCGGCAAGGAGGCCCGGCCCGTCATCCTCGGGCACGTGCAGCGCGGCGGCACGCCGACGGCGTACGACCGGGTGCTCGCCACCCGCTTCGGCTGGCACGCGGTGGAGGCGGCGCACCGCGGCGAGTTCGGGAAGATGACGGCGCTGCGGGGCACGGACATCCACATGGTGCCGCTCGCCGAGGCCGTGACGCGGCTGAAGACGGTGCCCGAGAACCGGGTGGCGGAGGCGGAGTCGGTCTTCTGACCTGCGCCGTGCCGCCCGGGCCCGGCGCAGAGCGGCCCCGATCGTCTCCCCCGTGGACGATCGGGGCCGTTCGCCTTCCCCCGTGGCTTTCCGCCCCGACCGGAATTGCCGATTTCCACTCTTGAGTTGAACACCGCAATCAACAAGGCTTACGCCTGTCCCGGACATGTCTCAACTCCGTTCCGGGCGTGTCCGACGGCCGTTTTCGCGGGAGGGGCGGGGGAGTCGCATGACCGAGGGGGACGCCGGCGGGCGGAGCGCGCCCGACCCGAGGGAGGCCACCGACCCGGCCGCCTTCGTCGCCCGGCTCCAGGCTCTCAAGGACTGGTCCGGACTCACCTATCGCGAGCTGTCCGTCCGCGCGGAGGCGCGGGGAGACGTCCTGCCCCGCTCGACGGTCGCGAACATGCTGGCCCGCACGACCGTCCCCCGGGAGGAGCTGCTCACCACCTTCGTCCTCGCCTGCGGAGTGGGCCCCGGTGAGCTGGAGAGCTGGCAGACGGTCCGCAAGGAGCTGGCGGTACGAGGGGTCTACGCATCCGGTCCCGGGCTCGGTGCGACGGGGCCCGACGGGCCCGGCGAGGACGCGCCCGCGGAGGCAGGGGCCGAGGAGGGGTCCGACGCCGCCTCGGCGTCCGACGCCGAGGCGGAGGACGGGACGGACGCCGGGACCGGCACCGTGTGGCCCCGGCCTCCCGACCCCGGCCCGGAGCCGCCGCCCGCCCCCCGATGGCGGATAGGGCGGACGCTCGTCGCGCTCGTGGCCGTCGCCGGACTCGTCCTCGCCGCCGTCAGCCTGGTCCTCGCCGTCGTCCGGGACGGAAACGGGACGGCACCGCCCCGGCTGACGGCCCCGGCGGCCGGCGACGTACACATACGGGTGATCGGTTCGGGCCTCTGCCTCAACGAGCGGCGGGGCGACAGGAACGGCCAGGTCTACCAGGTGGAGTGCGCGGACGCGGTCGTCCCCCGCTACTCCCTCAAGGACCTCGGGGGCGGCCGCTGGCAGATCCTCTCCGACCACCCGGACTACGGTCCCGGCTGCTCCGGCATCCCGTCCGGCGGCCGCGCCCCGGACGCCCCCCTGGAGGACTCGGAGTGCGGCAATCCGAGCCGCGTCGAGCGGTTCGCTCTGGAGCCCTTCGGCGCCCCGGTCGAGGGCTACCGCATCGTCCCCGTGGGCTCGGAGATCGCCGGCCTCTGCGTGACCGTCCTCGGCGACCCCACGGCGGCCTGGTCCCGCCTGGCCCAGTCGCCCTGCCGGGCGGACGCGGCGGCCCAGCTCTTCAGCTTCGACCGCCGCACCGGCGAGGACGCCCCGTAGGCCGGCCCTCCTAGGGCACCTCGACCAACCGGGCCCGCAGCGCGCCGATCACGGACGGGTCCACGCCGACGTGGCCGGTGGCGTAGCCGTACACCGAGCCGTACCTCTCGCGCAGGTCGGCGAGGAAGAGGCGCATGATCTCCGCCGGGGCCCGGCCGTAGCCCGGCCAGCGCAGGGTGCGGCCCGGGTGGGCGGCCCGCCAGTCGGCGATCAGGCGCTCCGTGGCCAGCTCGGTCAGGGCGAAGTCGTCGAGGATCTGCTCGTCGGACACGTCGAGGAGGCCGAGGAGCACGCCCGCGAGCAGCCCCGTACGGTCCTTGCCCGAGGCGCAGTGGAAGACGAGCGGGCCTTCGGCGGCCGCGACGACCTCCAGGGCCGTACGCAGCTCGACCGCCCCGTCCTCCGCGACCTCGGCGAACCGGTCGGCGAGATAGCGCCACGGGTCGACGTCCGGATCGATCTCCGCCTGGTCGTACGGCCGGTGCTCGATGCTCAGGTTGTGCCAGGCGATGCCGCTGGTCTCCGGGGTCTCCGGCAGACGGCCCTTCGCGGCGATCTCCCACGGGTAGCGCAGGTCGATCACCGTCGCCACGCCCAGCTCGTGGAAGCGCTTCAGATCCTCGCCGTCGAGTTTGGCGAGGGAGTCGGAGCGGTAGAGGGTGTTCCACCGCAGGATCGCTCCGTCGGTGGTCCGATAGCCGCCCAGGTCACGGAAGTTGTGCAGGCGGTCGAAGGTTATGTGTCGTCTCACGGCGACACCTTACGAAGCTTCGCGCACCGGCGACGTCGAACGCGACGCCGCTACTCGCCCGTCGCGGCCCAGAAATGCTCCACGATGTCCTCCAGGTACTCCCGCCCGGCCGCGCCGCTGTCGCCCGAGGCGCCCCAGCTGCTCGTCGCCGCCATCTTGGCGTGGTAGTCGGTGTGCAGCCGCTGCAACGCGGACTCCAGGACCCGCTTGGGCAGCGGCAGCATCTTCACCGCCGGCCGGACGTACGCCTGCCAGCGGGTCGTCGCCGCGTCCCGCAGCAGCGCCGCGAGGTCGTCGTCCCGGCCGGTCGCCGTCAGCAGCGCGCGGGGCCCGAGCGCGAGAACCTCGGCGAGGGCCGCGGTCTGCCGTTCGTTGCCCCGCCAGCGGCCGGACTCCTCCATCCGGAGATACGACTGGGTGTCCAGGCCGATCCGCCGCGCCAGGTCGTCGGGCGCGAGCCCGCGGGCCATCCGGTGCTCGCGCAGCGTGGTGGCGGCGGCGAGGAGCTCGCCGGGGGCACACCACAGGACGCCGGCCAGGGCGGTGAGCTCGTTCGAGGTCGGGGCGAGCCGGCCGCGCTCCCAGGCGACGACGGTGTCGGGGGTGATGGCGAGTCCGTACTGCGCGCGCAGGCCGTAGGCGACATGACCCGGGGCCATGCCGAGGCCCTCGCGGAGCCGTCGGGCGGCGGGAGCGTTGAAAGGAGGAGAGGGAGGAGAGGGCTGCACGTCGCCACCGTAGAAGCGGACCGTGACCATTGGCTACGGTGCGTTCCCCCAACGCCGGATGTCGTAGAAACGTGCGAACCGAAGGGTAATGTCGCGGATCCCGACAGATCGGGCACCGGGCGCGCGGGGGTGTGACGCGTCCACAACCGGATCTTGGACGGGTGGGCGACCGGCGTCAAGACCGCGTGCGTACGCGTGCCGGTGCCCGGAGACCGCTCAGTGGCCGTGGCCGTGGCCGTGGCGCGTGGCCGTGATCCAGCGGTACTGGAGCTCGGGCCGGCCGATCTGACCGTACTGCGGGGCCCGTGCGGCCCGCCCGTCCGTGACCAGATGCTCGAGGTAGCGGCGCGCGGTGATCCGGGAGATCCCGACGGCGGTCGCCGCCTCCGCCGCGGTCAGCCCGTCGGGGGCCTCGCGGAGGGTACGGGTGACGGCCTCCAGCGTCGGCGCGCTCAGGCCCTTGGGCAGCGCGGCGGGCTGCGGGGTACGGAGCGTGGCCAGCGCCCGGTCCACCTCGTCCTGACCGGAGGCCTCCCCGGCGGTGGCGCGGAACTCGGCGTAGCGGGTGAGCCGGTCTCTCAAAGTCGCGAAGGTGAATGGTTTCAGCACGTACTGGACGACTCCGAGCGACACCCCTTCGCGGACGATCGCGAGATCGCGGGCGGAGGTCACGGCGATGACGTCGGCGGAGTGCCCCGCGGCGCGCAGCGAACGGAGGAGCTGCAGGCCGTGGCCGTCGGGGAGGTAGAGATCAAGCAGGATGAGATCGACGGGGGTCCGGTCCAGGGCCCGCACGGCGGCGGCCCGCGAGTGCGCGACCCCGGTGACGACGAAGCCCGGCACCCGACCGGCGTACAGGGCGTGCGCGTCGGCGGCGACCGGGTCGTCCTCGACGACCAGCACCCGGATGGGCGGGCCGGGCCGGTTCACGCCGTCACCGCCGCGGCCGCGGCGGCCACGCGGGCCGGCCGAGGGGTCAGCGGCAGCCGTACGGTGAACTCGGCACCGCCCTCCGGGGAGCGGCCCAGGGTCACCGTGCCGGACGCGCGGGCGGCCGCCTGGCGGACCAGGGCGAGGCCGAGGCCCCGGCCGGCGCCGTTGGTGGACCAGCCGCGTTCGAAGACCGCGTCCCGGTCCTCCTCGGCGATCCCCGGTCCGGTGTCCCCGACCCGGATCAGCAACTCGCCGTCCCGCGCCAGAGCGGTCACCGTCACATGGGGCCGGAACCCGGCCGGCCCGGCCGCCGTGCCCGTCGCGGCTTCGTCGGGCACCGTGCCCGGGGCCGTCGGAGTGCCCGCCGATGCGTTCTCGGGCAGCGCGCCCCCGGTCCACGGGCCCGTCGCCGCTTCCTCGGGCACCGCGCCGCGGGCCGTCGCCGCGCCCGCCGACGCGTTCTCGGGCAGCGCGCCCCCGGTCCACGGGCCCGTCGCCGCTTCCTCGGGCGCCGCGCCCGGGGCCGCGCTCGCCGCCTCGACCGCGTTGTCGATCAGGTTGCCGAGGATGGTCACCAGGTCCCGGGACGGAATCCCCGGCGGCAGCAGTCCGTCGTCGATGCGGCTGTCGTCGGTCAGCACCAGCTCCACGCCCCGCTCGTTGGCCTGCGCCGCCTTGCCGAGGAGCAGCGCCGCGAGGACCGGTTCGCCGACCGCGTCGACGACCCGGTCGGTGAGCGCCTGGGCCAGCTCCAGTTCGGCGGTCGCGAAGTCCACCGCCTCCTCCACGCGGCCGAGCTCGATCAGCGAGACCACCGTATGGAGCCGGTTCGCGGCCTCGTGCGCCTGCGAGCGCAGAGCCTGGGTGAAGCCCCGTTCCGACGTCAACTCGCCGGACAGCGCCTGGAGTTCCGTACGGTCCCGGAGCGTGACGACCGTGCCCCGCCGCTCGCCGCCCACCACCGGCCGGGTGTTGATAACGAGCACGCGCTCGGCCGTCAGGTGCAGCTCGTCCACCCGCGGCTCCGAGGCGAGCAGCGCGCTCGTCAGCGAGAGCGGCAGCCCGAGATCCGCCGCCGAGGCGCCCACCACGTCCGCGTCGAGGCCGAGAAGCTCGCGCGCCCCGTCGTTGATGAGAGCGATCCTCCGCTGCCCGTCCAGCATCACGAGCCCCTCGCTCACCGCGTGCAGCGCGGCCTCGTGGTAGTCGTGCATCCGGCTCAGCTCGGCGGCGTTCATCCCGTGCGTGTGCCGCCGCAGCCGGGCGTTGATGACGTACGTACCCGCGCCGCCGAGCGCCAGGGCCGCGCCCGCCATCCCCAGCAGGGCGGTGACCTGCTCCCGTACCTGCTCGCTGATCTTCTCGATGGTGATGCCCGCGCTGACCAGCGCGACGACCCGGCCGTGGTCGCGCACCGGGGCGATCGTGCGGACGGAGGGCCCGAGCACGCCCATGTGGGTCTCGGAGAAGGTGCGTCCCTGGACGGCCTCCTCGATGTGGCCGAGGTACGTGCGTCCGATCTCGTCCGGTTCCGGGTGCGTCCACCGCTTCCCGTCCGGGTCCATGATCACCACGAAGGCGACCCCCGTGCGGTGCCGCACCGACTCCGCGTACGGCTGGAGCAGCGCCGTAGGATCCGCCGAGCGCAGCGCCGCGACCACCGCGGGGGACTCGGCGACGGCCACGGCGGTGGCCGTGGCCTGCCGGCGCGCGGTCTCCTCGGCCTGGGCGCGGTCGCTGACGTACGCGAACACGGCGCATCCCACCACGATCGCCGCCACCAGCACGACCTGCATCGCGAAGAGCTGGCCGGCGAGGCTGCGGGGCCGGGGGAGGGAAACGCGCATGTCCGTAAGTGTGCCTGGCCCGATGTGCGAGCCCGGAATCCCGTTCCCGAATCGTTCTCCGATTTCCCCCTTCGTTTTCCGTGTCCGCGAGGAATCGCGTGAACGAAAGGAACGTAAGGGTGACCCCGGTCACAGGCTGATGGATAGTCGCGGGGATCCACCGGGACGTGGATTACCCATCAGCACGAGGAGGACCCCGTGGCCGCACGACGGGACCGTACCCATTACCTGTACATCGCAGTCATCGCAGCCGTGGTTCTCGGCATCGCGGTCGGCTTTCTGGCGCCCGGCGTCGCCGTCGAGCTGAAGCCGCTGGGAACCGGCTTCGTGAACCTGATCAAGATGATGATCTCGCCGATCATCTTCTGCACGATCGTGCTCGGTGTCGGATCGGTCAGGAAGGCGGCGAAGGTCGGGGCCGTCGGCGGCCTCGCGCTCGGGTACTTCCTCGTGATGTCGACCGTCGCCCTCGCGATCGGCCTGGTCGTCGGCAACATCCTGGAGCCGGGGTCCAGCCTCCACCTGACCAAGGAGGTGGCCGAGGCCGGCTCGAAGCAGGCGGAAGGGGCGAGCGAGTCCACGGTGGACTTCCTGCTCGGCATCATTCCCAAGACGCTGGTCTCCGCCTTCACCGAGGGCGAGGTCCTCCAGACCCTGGTGGTCGCCCTTCTCGCCGGCTTCGCGCTCCAGGCCATGGGCAAGACCGGGGAGCCGGTGCTGCGTGGGATCGGGCACATCCAGCGGCTGGTCTTCCGCATCCTCGCCATGATCATGTGGGTGGCCCCGGTCGGCGCGTTCGGCGCCATCGCCGCCGTCGTCGGCGCCACCGGCGTCGACGCCCTCAAGTCGCTCGCCGTCATCATGATCGGCTTCTACGTCACGTGCGCGCTGTTCGTCTTCGTGGTGCTCGGCGCGCTCCTGCGGCTGGTCGCCGGGGTGAACATCCTGGCGCTCCTGAAGTACCTGGGCCGCGAGTTCCTGCTGATCCTCTCCACGTCCTCGTCCGAGTCGGCGCTGCCCCGGCTGATCGCGAAGATGGAGCACCTCGGTGTGAGCAAGCCGGTCGTCGGCATCACCGTGCCGACCGGCTACTCCTTCAACCTCGACGGCACCGCGATCTATCTGACGATGGCCTCGCTCTTCGTCGCCGAGGCCATGGGCAACCCGCTGTCGGTCGCCGAGCAGATCTCGCTCCTCGTCTTCATGATCATCGCCTCGAAGGGCGCGGCGGGCGTGACGGGCGCCGGCCTCGCGACCCTCGCGGGCGGACTGCAGTCGCACCGCCCCGAGCTGGTGGACGGCGTCGGTCTGATCGTCGGCATCGACCGCTTCATGAGCGAGGCCCGCGCGCTGACCAACTTCGCGGGCAACGCCGTCGCGACCGTCCTGGTCGGCACCTGGACCAAGGAGATCGACAAGGCGCGGGTCTCCGAGGTCCTGGCCGGACGGGTCCCCTTCGACGAGAAGACCCTGGTCGACGACCACGCCCCCGCGCCGACCGACGTGCCGGACCAGCGCGCCGAGGAGAACGAGGAGAAGGCCCGAGCGGGCGTCTGACCCGGGCCGGGAGGGGGCCGTCCTCAGCCCGCGCGGGCGTCTGAACCGGGCCCGAGAGGGGCCCGCCCCCGGCCCCGCGCGGGCGTCCGGCCCCGCCCGCGCGGGCGCGCGTTCCAGCCCCGAGCGGGCGTCCGAGCAGCTGCCCGCCCCAGACCACCCCGGTTCCCGGGCCTTGAGCCGGATCCGGGCCCCGGGGGGACGGAGACGACCCCGGCCTTCGGGCCGGGGTCGTCACTCGTCTGTTCCAGGACCGCCGTGCGCGCCGGTCCCTCAGCCGAAGGGGATGCGGACCACCGACTGGTTGCCGACGCCGAGGGTGCTCGGCCCGTTCCCGATCGCGTTCCACACCTCGATCCGGACCCGGCCGTTCACCAGGTTCCCGTGGCTACCGGTCGCCGACTTGAGGCCCTTCGCCTGGGTGTAGTGCTCGTAGCCGGGCACCGGATCGGTCGCGAAGTACTGGTACGTCTCCGTACGCTCCCAGCTCCCGTCGCCGGTGCGGTCGTAACTCACCCGCATCTGCTGCCCGTTGGCGACCACCGACCCCGCGTCCACGAACAGGTCGAACTGCGTCGAGCCGCCGTTGTACGTCCGTGTGATCGGGCCCGAGGTGAAGACCTGCGGGTTGGCGGGGGACCCGTCGTGGTTGACGCCTCCGGCCGAGGCCAGGGTGACGGCCGAACCGGTCGCCTGGGCGTCCCCGGCGCCCCCGCCCGTCCGCAGGTGGAGCTGAGAGGAGCCCGACGGCGGCGGGGTCGTCGGCGGCGGGGTGGTGGTCGAGCCGCCGCCCCGGGTCCACACCGCCACGTAGTCGACCAGCATGGGCCGCCCCGGAACGGTCGCGGCCGTCGGCGTCTTCCCCGCCAGCGCGTCCGGGAAGGCCCCGCCCATCGCCACGTTCAGCAGGATGAAGTAGCCGGCGTGGCTGGTCATGTCGGCCCACGCCTGGGCGCCCACCCGGGTCTCGTTCACGCTGTGGAAGAGCTGGTCGTCGACGTACCAGCGCAGCTCGTTGGGGGAGACCGAGCGGTCCCACTCGAAGCGGTAGGTGTGGAAGGCCGACTGGCAGCTCGCCCCGGGGCAGGTGCGGCTCGCACCGATGCCGGTCGTCTCGCCGCACGGCCCGCCCGGGTTCACCCCGCAGTGCAGCACGCCCCAGACGGAGTTGACTCCGTTGACGTTCTCCATGATGTCGAACTCGCCGATGGCGGGCCAGTTCCAGTAGTTGCCCCGGTAGGGCGCGCCGAGCGCCCAGAACGCCGGCCAGTAGCCGAGCGCCGCGTCCCCGGTCACGTTCGGCATCTGGATCCGGCCCTCGATGCGCAGGGTCCCGCCCGCGGGAGCCTTGAAGTCGGCCCGTTTGGTCTCGATCCGGGCCGACGTCCAGTTCCCCGCACCGTCCTTGAGCGGGGTGATCCGGAGGTTGCCGGTCCCGTCCAGACGGAGGTTGTCGGGGCTCGACGTGTAGTTCTGGATCTCTCCCGTTCCCCAGTTGGCGGGGCCGCCGGGGTAGCCGTGACCGGTGTCGATCTGCCACTCGGCCGCGTTCGGGAGGGAGCGGTCCGGGCCGTTGAAGTCGTCGCTCCACTGGAGCGACCAGCCCGGGGCCGGCGGGACGGCGCCACTGGCGGCGCCGGCGCCGCCGAGACCCAGCAGGGCGCCCGCGGCGAGCGTGGCGGCGAGGAGCGAGGCGAGCAGGGGGGTACGTCTGACGCGGCTCAAGAAGAACACCTCCGGGGCGATGGTGCGCGGGGTGTGCGGGGGGTTGAGAGCGCTCTCAGAAAGCTTTTGTAGTTGGAGACACCGGCCCCGTCAATGGGTCCGGTGTCTTCGGTCGCTGAACGCTCAGCGCCGCCAACTCTTCCTCGTCGAGGACGAGTTCCGCGGCCGCCGCCGAGTCCCGTACCGTCTCCGGCCGGCTCGCCCCGGGGATCGGGAGCACCGTCTCCGACCGCGCGAGCAGCCAGGCGAGCGCCACCCGCTGGGGGCTCACCCCGCGCGCCCGCGCCACCCGGTGGAACGCCCCGAACTGCGGGTCCTCCGCATGGGCCGACGCCCCGTCGAGCGAGCTGCGCGAGATCCCGCCCAGCGGACTCCACGGCAGAAAGGCGAGACCCAGCTCCGCGCAGAGCCGCAGCTCCGCCTCGCTCGTGCGGACGGCGGGGGAGTACCGGTTCTGGACGGAGACGAGCCGGTCGCCCAGGATCTCCCGGGCGAGCCGGATCCCCTTCCGGTCCACATTGGAGACCCCGGCCAGCCGGACCGTGCCCGCGTCGAGCAACTCCCGTACGGCTCCGAGGGATTCGGCGTACGGAACGGCCGGGTCGGGCTTGTGCAGCTGGTACAGGCCGATCGCCTCGACGCCGGGCCGGCGGCGCGAGGCCTCGGCGGCCCGCCGCAGATGCCGCGGGCGGCCGTCCACCGTCCAGCCGCCGTCGTGCGTCCGCCCCCGGCCGCCCTTCGTCGCCACCAGGACGTCGTCGGTACGGCCTCCGTACGCCCGCAGGGCCCGTGCCACGAGCAGCTCGCCCTCTCCCGGCGCACCACCCGGCGGGTGGTAGGAGTCGGCCGTGTCGAGCAGCGTCACGCCCGCGTCCAGCGCCGCGTGGACGGTCGCCAGGGCGCGCGCCTCGTCGGGGCGGCCCTCGATGGAGAGCGGCATCGCACCGAGCCCGATCGCGCCGACCCGTACGTCACCGAGCATGCGGTACCGCATCAGCGCGCCCCCACCGTCTCGGAGACGGCCCGCGCGAGCCAGTCCGCGGAGCGGCTGAACTCGAAACCGAGCGCCGTCGCCCGCGAGTTGTCCATTCCGTACGAGCGGGTGAAGGAGAACGGCGAGACCTCGCCGACCTCCACCTCCTGGAAAACCGTCCGTCCGCCCACCCGGCTCTCGATCTCCGCACATATCTCGGCCGTCGTGAGAAGCCCGTGGGAATGCGCGTTCACCGGCCCGGTGAATTCCGCTTCCACCGCCCAGGCGAGGAATTCCGCGATCTCCTCGACATATACATAGGTGGCCGGATGGTTCACCATCGGTACGGCGATCGGCTCACCGGCCCGGATGCGGCGCGCGTAGTGGTCGACCCGCCCGGTGAAGTCGTCGTTCCCGCCCAGCACATGGGCCACCCGCACGGTCACGTACGGAAACGGGGGATCGACCGCGAACACCGCCTCGGCCTGCCGCTTCCCCTCGCCATAATGCCCGTCGAGGAACTCCGGGTCGTCCCACGGAAGACCCGTGTCGACGGCGACCGCACGGGGATCGACGGCTTCCTCCCGTACGGGGACGGCCGAGTCCTCGTACTCGTACACCTCCACCGTCGACGTCATCACATACCGCCGGGTGCGCGCTCCGAACACCCGACGGGCGATCTCCGCCTGGCGCGGCGTATAGCAGACCTGGTCCACGACGGCGTCGAAAGTACGATCGCCAAGGGCTCTTTCCAGGGCCGCCTCGTCGTTACGGTCGGCGACCAGATGAGTCGCCCCCTCCGGAGGTGCGGAGGAACCCCGGTTGAGAACCGACACCGCGTGACCGGATTCCAGCAGACGGGCCATCAGCCGCTTTCCGAAATAGCGACTTCCACCGATGATCAGAATGTCCATACGACAAGTGTTACGTTGTGCCGTCGCCATCTGAAGGGGGAACCATGGGAGTCCAGGCCACCGCACCGAAAGAACCACGGCATCTGCGCCCCGCCACCAACGAAACCTCGGCGGCCGCCTTCGACGCCGTCGACCGGCAGATCCTGGAGCTGGTCCAGAGCGACGGACGCATCAAGCTCAGCGAGCTCGGCCGCCGGGTGCGGCTCAGCCCCGCGGCCGTCACCGAGCGGGTGCGCCGCCTGGAGGCGTGCGGGGCGATCACCGGTTACGGCGCTCATGTCTCCCCGTCCCGGCTCGGGTACGGCATCCAGGCCTTCATCCGGGTCGACCCGCACGGCGGTTACACCCTGAAGCACCCGCGGACCCTGGAGCTGACCGCCCGGCCCGAGGTCCTGGAGGTCCACCACGTGGTGGGCGAGGACTGCTGGATCCTCAAGGTCGCCGTCACCGACACCATCCATCTCGAAGACGTCCTGGAGCAGACCTCGGCGCTCGGCCGGACCACCACGTCGATCGTCCTGTCGTCCCCGGTGGAGCGCAAACCGCTGCTGCCTCCCGCCGAGAACGGCTCTTGACAACTCGTCGCACCTGCCGCTGAGATGAAGGAACTCGCGTCGCGTGCCGGTCCGCGCTGGAAAGCGGAGGCATGGAGGCAAGAGGACCGTAGGGATGGCTTTGCCTCTCCACTTCAACTCCGCGATCATCGAAGAATTCCGCACCAACGCCGGCAAGCTCGGCGGCCCCTTCGAGGGATGGGTGCTTCTCCTTCTCACCACCACCGGCGCCCGGTCCGGAAAAGAACACACCACGCCGCTCGGCTTCGTCGAGGACGGTGACCGGCTCCTGGTCACCGGCTCGGCCGGCGGCTCCGACCGGCACCCCGACTGGTACCGCAACCTCCTGGTGAACCCCACCGTCACCGTGGAGCTGGGCACCGACACCTGGCGGGCCACCGCCGTCGCGGCGACCGGCGCCGAGCGCGACGAGCTCTTCGCCAAGGTGGTCGCCGCGGCCCCCGGCTACGCCGACTACCAGAAGGCGACGGACCGGATCATCCCCGTCGTCGCCCTCTACCGGATCCCCGAGGACACCTACACCCCGCCGAACCGGCTCGACGCCCTCGCCGACGAGCTGATCAGGATCCACGACTGGCTGCGTACCGAACTGGCCGCCCTCTCCGAGGGCCTCCGCTCGCGTACGGCACCGGGACTCACCGTCGAGCTGCGCCGCCACTGCCTGACCTTCTGCTCGGCGATGGCCGTCCACCACGGCGGGGAGGACGCGGGCCTCTTCCCGTACCTGGCCCGCACCTTCCCGGAGAAGGCCGGGGCCTTCGACCGGCTGCGGGCCGAGCACGCGACGGTCGCCCGCGTCCTGGACGAGCTCCAGGCCCTGCTCGCCCGGCTCGACGAGGCCGAACCCGGGGCGTTGCGCGCCGAGTTCGACCGGCTTCGCGTGGAGCTGGAGAACCACTTCGCGTACGAGGAGGAGCAGGTCATTCCGCTCCTCAGGGCAGGTAGCTGATCACCTCGCTGCTTGCCTTGACGTCGGCGTCAAGGCTTACGTTCGGGGACATGCGAATCGGGGAGCTGGCCGAGCGCGCCGGAACGACCACGCGGACTCTGCGGTACTACGAGTCCCGTGGCCTTCTGGCCGCCCGGCGCACGGAGAACGGCTACCGCACGTACGACGAGGACGACCTGCGCCTCCTCCAGCAGATCCGGACCCTGCAGGACTTCGGGTTCGAGCTGGAGGAGACGCGGCCGTTCGTGGAATGTCTGCGGGCGGGGCACCCCGCGGGGGACGCGTGTCCCGCCTCTCTCGACGTGTACCGCAGGAAGCTCGCCGAGCTGGACGGTCTCGTCGACCAGCTGCGGGCGGTGCGGGCGCAGGTCGCCGCGCAGTTGCTGCGGGCCGAGGCGGAGCTGCCCGGCGGCCCGGAACCCACATGCGAACTCGGAGGATGACGAACATGGTTCAGGTGGAGGGTGTCGCCGCGGTGACGGACGCGGACTTCGACACGGAGGTACTGGGCGCCGGACTGCCCGTCCTGGTGAAGTTCACGGCGGACTGGTGCGGCCCGTGCCGCCAGCTGGCGCCGGTCCTCGGCGCGGTCGCCGCCGAGGAGACGGACCGGCTCAAGATCGTCACGCTGGACGTGGACAGGAATCCGGGGACGGCACTGCGGTACGGCGTTCTGTCGACGCCGACGCTGATGGTGTTCCGGGCGGGCGAACCCGTGAAGTCCCTGGTGGGCGCCCGCCCGAAGCGCCGGCTCCTCCAGGAACTGGAGGACGTGCTCGGCTAGGGGGTGTCTCGTCGATCAGGCCGGATCAGTGAGCGGCGAGCACCCACCCCCTAGGGGGTGTTCGGCCACAGCGCGGTGCTGTGGGCGGCGACCAGGGACTCGATCCGGGCGAGGATCTCCGCTGCCGGCTCCGGCCCGAGCCGTCGGCCGTCCCGCAGACGCAGGGCCACCCGGTCGTCGGCGGCCTCCTCGGCACCGACGACCGCCTGGTACGGGACGAGCCGGGCCTCCCGGACGCGGGCCCCGAGGCTGCCCCGCTCCGGTCCGGCGACCTCCGCCCGCAGCCCGAGCTCCGCGCACCGCGCGGCCAACGCGTCGGCGTTCGGCAGCTCGGCCTCGGAGACCGGGAGGATCACCAGCTGGACGGGGGCGAGCCAGGCGGGGAAGGCGCCGCCGTGCCGCTCGACGAGATGGGCGACGGCCCGTTCCACGCTTCCGACGACGCTGCGGTGAATCATCACCGGCCGATGCCTGGCGCCGTCCGGGCCGATGTAGCGCAGGTCGAACCGCTCGGGCTGGTGGAAGTCGATCTGCACGGTGGAGAGGGTGGACTCGCGCCCCGCTCCGTCGGCGACCTGCACGTCGATCTTCGGTCCGTAGAAGGCGGCCTCACCCTCGGCGGCCTCGTAGGGCAGCCCGGAGGCGTCGAGCACCTCGCGGAGCAGCGCGGTGGACCGCTCCCACATCTCGTGCGCGGCGACGTACTTCCCGCCCGGCCCGGGCAGCGAGAGCCGGTGGCGCACGGGAACGATGTCCATCGCCTCGTACGCCCGCCGGATCAGACCGAGGGCGGCCGAGGCCTCCTCGGCGACCTGGTCCAGGGTGCAGAAGATGTGCGCGTCGTTCAGCTGGATGGCCCGGACCCGGGTCAACCCGCCGAGGACGCCGGAGAGTTCGGAGCGGTACATCCCGCCGAGCTCGGCCATGCGCAGCGGCAGCTCGCGGTAGCTGTGCGCGCGGGAGCGGTAGATCACCGCGTGATGGGGGCAGAGGCTCGGCCGCAGGACGACCTGTTCACCGCCGAGCTCCATCGGCGGGAACATGTCGTCGCTGTAGTGGGCCCAGTGCCCCGAGATCTCGTACAGCTCCCGCTTGCCGAGCACGGGCGAGTACACATGGCGGTATCCGGCCCGGCGCTCGGCGGCGCGGACGTACTCCTCCAGGGCGTGCCGTACGACGGCGCCGTCGGGCAGCCAGTACGGCAGCCCGGCCCCGATGAGCGGGTCGGTGTCGAACAGGTTCAGCTCGCGGCCGAGCTTGCGGTGGTCGTGCACGGTGGTCTCCTCGCGAACGGCGGGCGAGTGACCACAGGACGAAGCCCCGGGGCACTCGCCCCGGGGCTTCGGACAAAGACAGCTGTCAGCGCGCCGGGACACTCTCCGGCGTCGTCGTGATCATGGCAGCGCGCTTCATGAGCGCGAAGCTAGCAGGCCGTCCGGAGGGCGTGCACGGGGTTATCCGCGCAAGGCGATCCGGACGCGCTGGGTGGCCACGTTGACGGCGGTGACCTCGAAGGTCAGCTCGTCCCCCGGCTGTGGCGCACGGCCGTCGAGGTCGTCGCGGTCGACGAGAGCCTCGACGCCGTCGGCGACGAGGACGAAGACCCCGGACGGGAGCCGCTTGGTCACCCGACCCGTCCGGACGCCTCCGAAGCCGCCGCGTGCGAAGGCCCGCAGCGGGTCGGGCTCCAGGCTCTTGCGGGAGAGGAAGATCTTCTCCCGGCCCATGTCGACGCCCAGGACCTCGAAGGGAAACTCCTGCCCCTCGCTGATCACGTCACCCGGTGTGTCGTACGCGCCCCAGGCCACCTCCGAGATGTTCATCGTCCCCTCCATACCGCCCAGTTCGACGAAGGTGACATGGAAGCTCGCGATGTGCGAGACGACCCCGGTGAGGACGTCGCCCCGCTCCAGGCCGTTCAGGAACGCCTCGCGCTCCTCGCCCTTCAGCGTCAGCGTCTCGCGCGCGTCCGTGAACGCCGCCTCGCTCAGCAGAGAGCGCCACCGGGTGAAGAGCCGCAGAAGGGGACCGCCCCATTCCGCCCGGAACTCCGGGTTCTCCACGGCCAGATCCAGCTCGTTCGCGGCCGTCAGCTCCGCGAAGTCCGCCCGCCGCCCCCACCCGGGCGTGTGCGTCTCCTCGGTGAACCGGTCCCGGAAGGCCCCGCCCTCCTCCGCCATCCCCGCGTACGAGACCTTCCGGTCGCAGCTCGCATAGAAATGGACCAGCTCCTCCGCCTCCGCCCCGATCGCCTCCGCGAGAACGTCGCGCCGGTCGAGCGGCAGAAGGCCCTCCGGGAAACCGTCCGTGCCGTAGAAGGCGTGGCACAGGCCGGCGAGCCGGAGCTCGTCCCGCGCGCCCCAGCCGGCCAGCCGGGCCTCCACCCGTTCCAGGTGGGTGAGCAGGGTGCCGCCCGGGTGTTCCAGCCGGTCCGCCCCCCGAGCGATGAGCAGGTTCCGCGCCGCCGTGTCTCTCCCCATGGTCCCCATGGCAGACAAAAATACCCCGACTAGAATTGGTAGTCGGGGTAATGCGTCGCGTATATTCATGGGTTCCGCGTCTGCGCACAACAAAGACGCGGAGTAGTTCAGTAAACGCACTGTATCGCGCCAGGAGTCGAATTGTCAACCGAGCAATTTCGGAAAGAGCAGCAATTCATCACAGAGCTCTACGCACGACTCGACGACCTGCGGGACCAGGCCGAGGCCGCCGTCGACCAGGCACTGCGCACCCCCGGCGTGGGCAGCAGCCAGGGCCGTCTCGAACGGGACGTGCTGGTGGCCGAGCAGTCCGGGCTGCTCGCCGCCTTCAACGCGGGAGAGGCCGGGCTCTGTTTCGGGCGGCTCGTCTTCCGGGACGGGCGCGACCACCACATCGGCCGGATCGGAATTCGCAAGAACGATCCGAACCGCACCCCGCTCGTCGTCGACTGGCGCGCCGAAGTCGCCCGCCCCTTCTATCTCGCCACCGGTTACGAACCCATGGGGCTCAGCCGCCGCCGGCACATCACCACCCGCGGCCGCGAGGTGACCGCCCTCCACGACGAGGTGCTCGACCTCGCCGACACCACCCGTACCGGGCACGAGAACCGGGACGCCGACGAGGTGCTGCTCGCCGCGCTCGACGCCGCCCGCACCGGCCGCATGCACGACATCGTGCAGACCATCCAGGCCGAGCAGGACCGCATCATCCGCTCCCCGCACCGCGGCGTCCTCGTCGTCGAGGGCGGCCCCGGCACCGGCAAGACCGCCGTGGCCCTGCACCGCGCCGCTTACCTCCTCTACGCACACCGCGAGCAGCTCGCCAAGCGTGCCGTCCTCATCGTCGGGCCCAACCCGGCCTTCCTCGGCTACATCGGCAACGTCCTGCCCTCCCTCGGCGAGACCGGCGTCCTCCTCGCCACCCCCGGCGAGCTGTACCCCGGCGTCCGCGCCACCGGCACCGACACCCCGCGCGCCGCCGCGGTCAAGGGCGCCGCCGCCATGGCCGACGCGCTCGCCCGGGCGGTACGGGACCGCCAGCAGGTCCCCGAACGCGGGGAGCCCCTCGTCGTGCCGCACGACGACGGCGACCTGATCATCGACTGGGACATGGCCCTCGAAGCCCGCCACAAGGCCCGCGAGACCTACCTGCCGCACAACCTCGCCCGGCCCTACTTCGTCTTCCACCTCCTCGACGCGCTGGCCGAACAGCTGGCCGACCGCATCGGCGCCGACCCCTACGGCGGCCCCAACTTCCTCGGCCCCGACGACCTCGCCCTCCTCGCCAAGGGCGTCGCCGCCAACCCCGACGTGCACGCCGCCATCGACACCCTCTGGCCGCCGCTCACCCCCCAGGAGTTCCTCGCCGACTACCTCGCCGAGCCCACCCACCTCCCCGACGCGGACGCCGACGCCATCCGGCGCGACGGAGGGGAGTGGACCCCGGCCGATGTGCCGCTGCTCGACGAGGCCGCCGAGCTCCTCGGCGAGGACGACTCGGCCGCCCGCGCGGCCGAGGAGGCCGAACGCCAGAAGCAGATCCAGTACGCCCAGGGCGTCCTCGACGTCTCCTACGCCTCCCGGACCTACGAGTTCGAGGACAAGGAGGAGCAGGACAAGGACGCCTCCGAGGTCCTGTCCGCGCACGACATCATCGACGCCGAGCGGTTCGCCGAGCGCCACGAGGAGGCCGACCACCGCAGCGCCGCCGAGCGCGCCGCCGCCGACCGCACCTGGGCCTTCGGCCACATCATCGTCGACGAGGCGCAGGAGCTGTCCGCGATGGCCTGGCGGCTGCTGATGCGGCGCAGCCCGACCCGCTCCATGACCCTGGTCGGCGACCCGGCCCAGACCGGAGATGCGGCCGGCGTCGGCTCGTGGGAGAAGATCCTCGCGCCGTACGTGGAGGACCGCTGGGAGCTCGTACGCCTCGGCGTCAACTACCGCACACCCGCCGAGATCATGGCGGTCGCCGCCGAGGTCCGGCGCGCGGCCGACCCCGGCTTCGAACCGCCGCGCTCGGTCCGCTCCACGGGCGTCGAACCCTGGGAGCGGACCGCCGAGGACCCCGTGAAGGAGGCCGCCGACGCCGTGGCCGCCGAGCTCCGGGCCGAGGGACGCCTCGCGGTGATCGCACCGTCGGCCCTGCACCCGGCGCTCACGGCCGCGCTGCCCGACGCCTCCTTCGGCCCGGCGCCCGACCTGACCCGGCCGGTGGTGCTGCTCGACCCCCGGCAGGCCAAGGGCCTGGAGTTCGACACGGTCCTCGTCGTCGACCCGGACGCCATCCGCACCGGCGCCCCGCACGGCGTCAACGACCTGTACGTGGCGCTGACCCGGGCCACTCAGCGGCTCGGCGTCATCTCACGCCGGGCGTAGCCAGACCGTCGCCAGCGGCGGCAGCGTCATCCGTACGCTCGCCGGACGGCCGTGGGACGGCACCGTCTCGGTCTTCACCGGGTCGGTGCCCACCACGTCGCTGCCGCCGTACCGCGCCGCGTCCGTGTTGAGGACCTCCGTCCAGGCCGCCACCGTCTCCGGCACCCCGAGCCGGTAGTCGTGCCGTACGACCGGGGAGAAGTTGCAGACCGCGAGCAGCGGCGAGCCGTCCTTGTCGTAGCGGAGGAAGGCGAAGACGTTGTCCTCGGCGGCGTCCCCGACCACCCACTGGAAGCCCTCCGGGACGGTGTCCCGCTCCCAGAGCGCCGGAGTCCGCCCGTACACCGTGTTCAGGTCGCGCACGAGGTCCCGCACACCCCGGTGGTCCGGCTCCGCGTCGTACGCCGGGTCGAGCAGCCACCAGTCCGGGCCGTGGTCCGCCGACCACTCCGCGCCCTGCGCGAACTCCTGCCCCATGAACAGGAGTTGCTTGCCCGGGTGAGCCCACATGAAGCCCAGGTACGCGCGGTGGTTGGCGCGCCGCTGCCACCAGTCGCCCGGCATCTTGGAGACCAGCGCCTGCTTGCCGTGCACGACCTCGTCGTGCGAGATCGGCAGGATGTAGTTCTCGCTGTACGCGTACACCATCGAGAAGGTCATCTCGTTGTGGTGGTACTTGCGGTGCACCGGCTCCTTGGACACATAGCCCAGTGAGTCGTGCATCCAGCCCATGTTCCACTTCATGCCGAAGCCCAGACCGCCGAAGCCGCCCGGACCGACCTGGTCCGTGGCCCGGGTGACGCCGTCCCAGGCCGTCGACTCCTCGGCGAAGGTGATGACACCCGGGCAGCGCCGGTACACCGTCGCGTTCATCTCCTGGAGGAAGGCGACGGCGTCCAGGTTCTCCCGGCCGCCGAACTCGTTCGGGACCCAATCGCCGTTCTCACGGGAGTAGTCGAGGTAGAGCATCGAGGCGACCGCGTCCACCCGCAGGCCGTCGATGTGGAACTCCTCGCACCAGTACACCGCGTTGGCGACCAGGAAGTTCCGCACCTCCTTGCGGCCGTAGTCGAACTCGAGCGTCCCCCAGTCCGGGTGCGCCGACTTGCGCGGGTCCTCGTGCTCGTAGAGCGGGCGTCCGTCGAACTCCGCGAGCGCCCAGTCGTCCCGGGGGAAGTGCGCCGGGACCCAGTCCATGAGGACGCCGATCCCGGCCCGGTGCAGCGCGTCGACCAGGTACTTGAAGTCGTCGGGGGTGCCCATCCGGGACGTGGGGGCGTAGAAGCCGGTGACCTGATAGCCCCACGAGCCGCCGAAGGGGTGCTCGGTGACGGGCATCAGCTCGACGTGGGTGAAGCCGAGGTCGCGGACGTACGCGGGGAGCTGCTCGGCCAGCTGCCGGTAGGTCAGCCCCGGGCGCCACGAGCCCAGGTGGACCTCGTAGACCGAGAACGGCGACTCGTGGTGCGGCCGGGCGCCGCGCCCCGCCATCCACTCCGCGTCGCCCCAGGTGTGATGCGAGTCCGTGACGATCGAGGCGGTGTTCGGCGGGCACTCCGTACGGCGCGCCATCGGGTCGGCGCGCAGGGTGTGGGAGCCGTCGGGGCGGGTGATGTCGAACTTGTAGACCGCGCCCTCCCCGATGCCGGGCACGAACAGCTCCCAGACACCGGTCGCGCCGAGCGAGCGCATGGGCAGCCCGGTGCCGTCCCAGTAGGTGAAGTCGCCGGTGACGCGCACACCGCGGGCGTTCGGGGCCCAGACCGTGAAGCGGGTGCCGGTCACACCCTGGTGGGTCATCGGCCGGGCGCCGAGCGCCTTCCACAGCTCCTCGTGCCGGCCCTCGCCGATCAGATGCAGATCGAGCTCACCGAGGGAGGGCAGGAAGCGGTACGGATCCTGCACGGCGAGCTCGTCGCCGTCGTAGCGCACCCGCAGCTCGTACTCGGGCACCTTGCGCAGCAGCGGCAGCAGTCCGGAGAAGAGGCCGTCGCCGTCGTCGTGCAGCGGGGTCCGCTTCCCCTTGGCGATGACGGTGACCTCACGGGCGTACGGACGCAGGACCCGGATCGCGACGCCGCCGCGCACGGGGTGGGCGCCGAGCAGCCCGTGCGGATCGTGGTGCTCCCCGGCGAGCAGCCGCGCCCGGTCGTCCGCGCCGAGCGGCGGCGCCTTGCGCACGCCTCCCGCGCGGCCCCCTCCGGCCTCCGCGCGGGGCGCCGGCGTCTTGGCCGCGGCCGTCGTCGTCGCCTTCGTCACGGTCTGCGCCGTGGGCACTTCGGCGGTCGTGGTGCGGGCCGTCTTGCGTGCGGATCGGGCGGTCACGGGGTGGCCTCCTGTACGAGGGGGGCGGGCAGGGAAGGGAGCAGGGGTGGGCGCGAGGCGAACCCGATGGTTCCCACGCAACCGCAACGTGCGGCGAGCCGCACAGGACACTCGGCCGAACGGGGCCCAGGCGGGCGCGCCCGGTGGAGGCGCCGCCTCCCCGTCGAGGGCCGGGCGGTCATTCCACTCCCGCGAGGCGGTGGATCGCCGCCATCGGGACCGGGAGCCAGTCGGGGCGGTGACGGGCCTCGTAGACGACCTCGTAGACCGCCTTGTCCGTCTCGTAGGCGCGCAGGAGCGCCGGGTCCGAGCGGGGGTCGGCGCCGGAGGCGTCGGCGTAGCCCGCGCAGTAGGCCGCGCGGCAGCGGGCCGCCCACTCGGCGTTCCAGGGGCGGTGCGTGCGGGCCGCGTAGTCGAACGAGCGGAGCATGCCCGCGACGTCGCGGACCGCCGGCTGCGGCCGGCACCGCTCGGCGAGCGGCTTCGCGGGCTCGCCCTCGAAGTCGATCACCGCCCAGCCGCCGTCCGTCGCTCGCAGCGTCTGCCCCAGGTGCAGATCGCCGTGGACCCGCTGGAGCCGTCCGGCGCCGACCGTCTCGCTCGCCGCCGCGAAGACGGCCCGCAGCCCCGGGACGTACGGCAGCAGTGCCGGCACCGCCTGCGCCGCCGCGTGCAGTCGCTGCTCCATCGCCTCGGCCAGATGCGCGGCCCGGGTCCGGTGCAGTCGCTCGGTGGGCAACGCGTTCGCCAGTGCGAGATGTACCTCCGCCGTGGCCCGGCCGAGCGCGTGGGCCTCGGTGGTGAACTCCCGGCCCTCGGCGAGCGCGTCGAGCGCGAGCCGCCAGCCGTCCCGGGAGTCCCGCAGGAACGGCTGGAGCACGCCGAGGGTGCTGGCGCCCGACTCGAACCAGGCGACCGGCGCGGGCACCCGCGCGCACCCTGCCCGGGCCAGGGCCAGCGGCAGCTCCAGGTCCGGATTGGCGCCGGGGCTGACCCGGCGGAAGATCTTCAGAATGTACGTTTCGCCGTACACGAGCGAGGAGTTGGACTGCTCGGCGTCCAGCACTCTGGGCGCGAGCGAGGCGGGCAGCTCGGCGGTCCGATGGAACCGGAGCGGTCCGATCCGGCCTGGTGAGCGCAGGCGTTCGTAGAGCAGTCCGGCGAGCCGCGGGTCGCGCAGCCCTTCGTAGACCGCCCGTCCGGCCAGCGGTCCCTGCCGGATCCGCCCGATCAGGGCGGGAGCGAGGCGCGGCGGCAGCTGTGATCTGACGCCGAGCAGCAGTTGATAACAGTCCGCGGGCGTTCCGGCCGGGCGTGCCGGCTGTTCGACCCGTACCAGCAGATGCAGCAGCCCGGGTCCCGTGCCGTCCAGCGGCAGCAGCTCGGTGGCCGCTTCCAGCGTGAATCCGGTGACCCGCCTCCCCTTGCCCGCGAACCAGCGCTGCCGGGGCAGCCATTCATGGAGCAGGGGAGCGAGTGACGGGAGGAGGGCGGCCGGGGCCCGGGTGGTGGATGCGGTCTCCGGCATGGCATCGCGTCCTTTCCCCGGGGGGCGCAGAATCGAGTACAAATGCGCAGAGTGTCCCGGATGGCGGCTTCGGCTGTCCGGATGTGCGGGACGTGTCGGGAGGGAAGATCCGTATGGGCCCGACAAGAGGCCCGTATGGACCTGATTCCCCCCATGAGGGGCTGAAGGGTGTGTGGGTCACAGTGCCCAGGGTGGCGCGGGAGAAACCCGCCCCACCCGGGGCACTTGTCCGGCGCCCCGTCAGTCGCGGTTGGCAAGCGCCTTCTTCAACCGGAACCAGTAGAAGCCGTGACCGGCCAGCGTCAGCAGGTACGGCCACTGGCCGATCGCCGGGAACCGCACCTGACCGATCAGCTCCACCGGGCTCATTCCGGCGAATTGGCGCAGATCCAGCTCCGTGGGTTGCGCGAACCGCGAGAAGTTGTTCACGCAGAGCACGAGATCGTCCCCATCCTCCCGGAGGAAGGCGAGCACGGCCGGATTGGACGAGGGCAACTCCGTGTACGAGCCCAGACCGAAGGCTCGGTTCTGCTTACGGATCTCGATCATCCGTTTCGTCCAGTGGAGCAGCGAGGAGGGCGAGGCCATCCCCGCCTCGACGTTGGTGACCTGGTAGCCGTAGACCGGGTCCATGATGGCCGGCAGGCTCAGCCGGCCCGGATCGCAGGAGGAGAACCCCGCGTTCCGGTCGGGCGTCCACTGCATCGGGGTGCGCACCCCGTCCCGGTCACCCAGCCAGATGTTGTCGCCCATCCCGATCTCGTCGCCGTAGTACAGCACCGGCGAGCCCGGCAGCGAGAACAGCAGAGCCGTGAACAGCTCCATCTGGTTGCGGTCGTTGTCGAGCAGCGGGGCGAGCCGCCTGCGAATGCCGATGTTGGCCCGCATCCGCGGATCCTTGGCGTACTCCGCGTACATGTAGTCGCGTTCCTCGTCCGTCACCATCTCGAGCGTCAGCTCGTCGTGGTTGCGCAGGAAGATGCCCCACTGACAGCGGGACGGGATCGCCGGCGTCTTGGCGAGGATCTCCGAGACGGGGGTGCGCGACTCCCGCCGTACCGCCATGAAGATCCGCGGCATCACCGGGAAGTGGAACGCCATGTGGCACTCGTCGCCGCCGGAGGGGAAGTCGCCGAAGTAGTCCACGACGTCCTCCGGCCACTGGTTCGCCTCGGCGAGCAGCACCGTGTCCGGGTAGTGGTCGTCGATCTCCTTGCGGACCCGCTTGAGGAAGGCGTGGGTCGCCGGAAGGTTCTCGCAGTTGGTGCCCTCCTGCTGGTACAGGTACGGCACCGCGTCGAGGCGGAAGCCGTCGATGCCCAGGTCCAGCCAGAACTTCAGCGCGGACAGGATCTCCTCCTGCACCGCGGGGTTCTCGTAGTTGAGATCCGGCTGGTGCGAGAAGAAGCGGTGCCAGTAGTACTGCTTGCGGATCGGGTCGAAGGTCCAGTTGGACGTCTCCGTGTCGACGAAGATGATCCGGGCGTCCTGGAACTGCTTGTCGTCGTCGGCCCAGACGTAGTAGTCGCCGTACGGTCCGTCCGGATCGGTGCGCGACTCCTGGAACCACGGATGCTGGTCGCTCGTGTGGTTCATGACGAAGTCGATGATCACGCGCATGCCGCGCTGATGCGCCGCGTCGACGAACTCCACGAAGTCGGCGAGGTCACCGAACTCCGGCAGCACGGAGGTGTAGTCGGCGACGTCGTACCCGCCGTCCCGCAGCGGCGACTTGAAGAACGGGGGCAGCCACAGGCAGTCGACGCCGAGCCACTGCAGATAGTCCAGCCTGGCGGTGATGCCCTTGAGGTCGCCTACGCCGTCGCCGTTGCTGTCCTGGAAGGACCTGACGAGCACTTCGTAGAAGACGGCCCTCTTGAACCAGTCCGGGTCACGGTCCTTGGCGGGCGTGTCCTCGAAGGTGTCGGGGACGGGTTCGTTGACAGTCATGAGGTGGGTGACCCTCCGATCGACGGGGACGGTCGCAGAGCGAGGACGTGCGCGGGCCTGACGCCCGGCTCGAGGCGCACATAGTTGGCTCTGCCCCAGTGATAGGTCTCGCCGGTGAGCTCGTCGCGCACCGGTACGGTCTCGTGCCAGTCGAGGCCGAGCTCCGGCATGTTCAACGAGACCGTGGCCTCCTGGGTGTGGTGCGGGTCGAGGTTGGCGACCACCAGAACCGTGTTCGAACCCGACCGCTTGCTGTACGCGATCACCGCGTCGTTGTCGGTGGAGTGGAACCGCAGGTTGCGCAGCCGGCGCAGGGCCGGGTGCCGGCGCCTGAGCCGGTTCAGCGTGGTGATGAGCGGGGCGATCGTGGCCCCCGAACGCTCCGCCGACTCCCAGTCCCGGGGCCGCAGTTGGTACTTCTCGGAATCGAGGTACTCCTCGCTGCCGTTCCGCACCGGGGTGCCCTCGCACAGCTCGTAACCGGCGTACATCCCCCAGGACGGAGCCAGGGTCGCCGCGAGCACGGCCCGCACCTCGAAGGCCGGCCGGCCCCCGGTCTGGAGGTAGGCGTGCAGGATGTCGGGCGTGTTCACGAAGAAGTTCGGCCGCATGTAGGCGGCCGCGTCGCCGGACAGCTCGGTGAGGTACTCGGTCAGCTCCTGCTTGGTGTTCCGCCAGGTGAAGTAGGTGTACGACTGCTGGAAGCCGATCGCCCCGAGGGTGTGCATCATCGCGGGCCGGGTGAACGCCTCCGCCAGGAAGACCACGTCCGGGTCGGTCCGGTTGATCTCGCCGATCACCCGCTCCCAGAACACCACCGGCTTGGTGTGCGGGTTGTCGACGCGGAAGATCCGTACGCCGTGGTCCATCCAGTGGCGCAGGATCCGCACGGTCTCGGCGACGATCCCGTTCATGTCCTTGTCGAACGCGATCGGATAGATGTCCTGGTACTTCTTCGGCGGGTTCTCGGCATAGGCGATCGAGCCGTCGGGCCGGTGGTGGAACCACTCCGGGTGCTTCTCCACCCAGGGGTGGTCCGGAGAGCACTGCAGGGCGAAGTCCAGCGCGATCTCCAGCCGCAGCTCACGGGCGCGGGCCACGAAGGCGTCGAAGTCCTCGATCGTGCCCAGGTCCGGGTGGACGGCGTCGTGCCCGCCCTCGTGCGAGCCGATCGCCCACGGCACCCCGACGTCCTCCGGACTCGCGGCCAACGCGTTGTTGGGGCCCTTGCGATGCGTGGAGCCGATGGGGTGGATGGGCGGGAGATAGACGACGTCGAAGCCCATCGCCGCGATGGCCGGCAGCCGCTCGGCCGCGGTGCGGAACGTCCCGGAAACGGTCCTGCCCCGGACCTTCCTCACCCCCTCCGAGCGGGGGAAGAACTCGTACCAGGAACCGAACAGCGCCCGCTCGCGCTCCACCTGGAGCGGCAACGGCGGTGAGGCGCTGACCAGTTCGCGCAGCGGGTGGCGGTCAAGGGTCTCGGTCACCCGGGGGGCGAGCGCCGCCGCGAGCCGGGCCGCCGCGGGGCGGGACTCGTCGCGCAGCGCGTCCACGGCCGCGAGGACCGCCTCCCGGCCCCCGCCCTTCTTCGGAACCCCCTTCGCGGCGCGCTCGTGCAGCTCGGCGCCCTCGGCGAGCACGAGCTCCGAATCGATCCCGGCCGGAATCTTGATCTTGGCATGGTGGCGCCACGTGGCCACGGGATCGCTCCAGGCCTCGACCGTGTAGGTCCACAGGCCCTCGGCGTCAGGGGTGACCTCGGCACCCCATCGGTCGGTGCCGGGCGCCAGTTCGCGCATCGGGGTCCAGGGCCCGGGGCGCCCGGACGGGCCGCGCAGCACGACATTGGCGGCGACCGCGTCGTGGCCTTCGCGGAAAACGGTGGCCGTCACCTCGAACGTCTCTCCGGCCACCGCCTTCGCGGGCCGGCGGCCACAGTCGACCAGCGGGCGGACGTCGAGAACGGGAATACGTCCCATGAGCGGATTCACAGCATCACCTGAGGGTTTACGGGGGTGCGGGTGGTGGTGCGCTCTTTGTAGCTCCGTCGACGGCTGGCGGGTTGCGGGCATGGCCGCTCCTGTCCGCGTTCACTCGGATGGCGGGTCTACGAGGGTGTACCGGAGGAGCCTTCCCCCCCTTTTCGGGTGGGCAATCCGGCGCTTTGTTAACTACTCGGACGTAGCCACGAGGACAAGCGCCCGGCAGCCACAAGAAACCGGCCCCGTCCTTGCGGGACGGGGCCGGTTTTTTGGGGCTCCGGACCGGGAGCAGGGCGCCTGTGGGGGCCGGTCAGCCCTGGGGGGAGGCCGGTTGTTCCTCCGTGTCGGCGGACCATACCTGCCACGGCTGGCGCGTCACCCACTCCTCCACCGGCGCCGGGGTCACCCCGAGCACCTCCGCGGAGACCCCGTCGTCCGCCGCCATCAGCAGCGGATCGGTGCCGGTCGCCATGTAGTGGTAGATCCCCGCCACCCCGGCCGCCGCCTGCGGACCGAGCAGCTGGGCGAGCCCGCGCTCGAACACGTCCGGCGACAGCGGCAGATAACGCACCGTTCGGCCCAGCCCCCGGCCGAACGCCTCCGCCAGGTCCTCGCCGGTCAGCGAGTGCGACCCGCCGATGTCGAACGTGCGGCCCTCCAGACCGTCCGTGGTCAGCGCCGCGTACACCGCCTCCGCCAGATCCCGGTGCGAGATCCAGGCCGTCGGCGTGGACGCCGGCAGCGGATAGGCCAGCACCCCGTCGTTCACCAACGCCGGGCCGTTCCAGGGCGAGAAGAGGTTGTCCAGGTACACCGGCGGCCGCACCACCACCAGCGGAACGCCGCTGTCCCGGAGGACGTCCTCGGCGATCCGCCGCGTCTCGAAGGCGGCCACCGCGGTCGACCCCTGAGGGATGCGGGTGTTGGCGTTGTAGACCAGACGTACGATCCCGGTCTCCAGAGCCGCCCGCGCGATGTTCCGCGCGTACAGGGCCACCCGCTCCGCCTCGTACACCAGCGGCATCACCACCGAGGCGTGGGTCGCGCCCTCGAACAGCCGCCGCACGTCCGCGGCGTTCCCCAGGTCGCCCGCGACGAAGCAGGCCCCCGGCAGGGGCGGGCGGTCACCCTCCGGGCGGCGGGTGAGCGTACGGACCCGCTGGTGCCGCTCGGTCAGCAGGCGGGCCACCGCGCCACCCTGGAAACCGGTCGCGCCCACGACCGCCACCCTCATCGGAATCTGTCTGGACATGTGTCGTAGAGGCCCTTCGATAGGCTGTGACTGCTGCCGTGACGGCTTCCTCAGGCTGGCGGCGGCGGCTTCGGCCGATCAATTAACAAACCGGGGCGGAAGTTGAAGGATCGTCCATGGACACCGTGGGAACCGACTGTGACGACCGGCGTGGGGAGGGCCTCGACGACCAGCGCGAGGACCTCCTGAGCGAACTGCTGAAACCGCTCCGCCTCACCGGCGTCTTCGACAGCCGCTGGCACGTCCGCGCGCCCTGGGCCATCGAGGGCGACGCGGAACAGAGCTGTGCCGTGCTCCACTACCTCGTCGAGGGCGGCTGCTGGATCACCGGCGAGGGGCAGACGCCCATGGAACTGCACGCCGGAGACCTGATCGTCTTCCCCACCGGCACCGCCCACCGGCTCTCCGACCGGCCCGACCGGCAGGGCGTGCCGCTCAAGGCCGTGCTGCCCGAGCGCCAGCCCGGCACCTCCGGCGAGATCGTCATCGAGGGCACCGGCACCGAGAGCCGTCTGCTGTGCGCCGGGCTCCACTACGACGCCAGCGCCGCCACGGGTCTTTACAAATCGCTGCCCTGGGCGCTGGTCCTCGACGGTGCCCAGGTCGGCCGCGAGCCGCTGCTCCGCGACACCCTGCGGCTGCTCGCCGACCCCGGCCGGCCGATCGGACCCGGGGACCGGCTGATCACGTTGCGTGCCTTCGAGATGGCCCTGGTGCTCGCCCTGCGCCCGCTGCTGCGCGAGCTCACCGACACCCCCGACGCGCTGCCCGTGCTCCGCCACCCGGGCATCAGCCGGGCCCTGGTCATGATCGCCACCCGGTTCGCCGAGCCCTGGACCATCGACTCACTCGCCCGGGAGGTCGGCATGTCCCGCTCGGCGTTCACCGCCGCCTTCCGGGAACTCGTCGGCGAGGCACCCGCCCGCCACCTCACCGGCCGGCGGATGCAGGAGGCGGCCCGGCTGCTCGCCGAGACCTCCATCCCGCAGTCCGCCGTCCCGCCCCGGGTGGGCTACCAGAGCGCCGTCGGCTTCCATCTCGCCTTCCGCAAATGGTTCGGCATGACACCGGGGGAGTACCGCTCCGGCTACGACAACGCTGCCTGACCTCGGGATCTGGGCAAAAGCCACATGACCGGAAGCTGACTGGCCGGTTCTTAAGGACCGCTGGACGGACGTTCATTGCCCCGGCGCCACGCACCGTACAGGCTCGGTCACGGCCAGACGGCCGTGCACACACGAGGAGAGGCGATAAGCGGTGACGAGGTCCGGGCAGGAGTATCTGGAGGCGCTGCGCGACGGGCGCGAGATCTGGCTGGACGGAGAGCGGGTCAAGGACGTCACCACGCACCCCGCCTTCCGGGCCGCCGCGGCCTCCTTCGCCGGTCTCTTCGACCTCGCCCACGACTCCCCGCGGACCCCGGTCCTCGTCCAGGGCGGAGTGCACCGCGCCTACGCCGTGCCCCGCTCCTACGAGGACCTGGTCGCGCGACGCCACGCGTACAAGGTGTGGGCCGAGGCGAGCTACGGCTTCCTGGGCCGTACCCCCGACTACATGGCCTCCGGCGCGGCCGGGTTCGCCGCCGCCCCCCAGGTCTTCACCACCGACCGCTACGACGGCGCCGACAACGCCCTCGCCTACCACCGCCGGCTCGCCGAGGGCGGGCTCTACTCCGCCTTCACCATCACCGACCCCGCCTCCGGGCGCGGCGAGGACGACCTGACGGTCCGCGTCGTCGAGGAGCGCGCCGACGGCATCGTGGTGCGCGGCGCCAAGACCATCGGCACCGGGGCGGTGTTCGCCGACGAGATCCTCGTCGGCACCATAGAGCCGCTCGCCCCGGAGGACACCGAACGCGCGTTGACCTTCTCCGTACGGGTCGACACCCCCGGCCTCAAACTCATCTCCCGGACCTCCTACGAGGAGCGGGCCCGGTCCGTCTTCGACCACCCGCTCTCCTCGCGGTACGACGAGAACGACGCGCTGCTCGTCTGCGACGACGTGTTCGTACCGTGGGAGCGGGTGCTGACCTACCGGGACGTGGACGCGACCGCCGCGATGTGGTGGCGGACCCCGGCCTACCTCAACTTCGTCCACCAGTCGGCGACCCGGTTCTGGACCAAACTGGAGTTCCTGACCGGTCTCGCGATCCTCATCACCCGGTCCAACGGCACGGACAAGCTGCCGCCCGTCACCCAGGCCGTCGGGCGGCTGCTCGGCATGGTCGCCCAGGCCAAGGCGTTCGTGCTGGCGGCGGAGGCGTCATGGGAGCCGGTCGACGGGGGCCGGGGCGGGGTGCGGCCCGGCCAGGAGATCTCCTTCGCCCAGCGGATCATGGCCGGCGAGCTGTACCCCCGGGCCGTCCAGGACATCAAGCTCCTCGCGGGCGGCGCGATCATCCAGACCCCGGCGAGCGGCCGGGACCTGCTCCACCCCGAACTGGGGCCGCTGGTCCGGCAGTACTTCCGCACCCCCGGCCATCCGGCGGAGGACCGGCTCAAGCTTCTCAAACTCGCCTGGGACGCCCTCGGCTCCGAGTTCGCCGGCCGCCACGAGCAGTACGAGCGCTTCTACCAGGGCGCCCCGCACGTCTATCTGACGATGCAGAACTGGGCGGGCGCCGCCGACGACTGCGCGAACCTGGCCCAGTCCTGCCTGGACGGCTACGACCTCGGGACGACCACGGGCCCGACGGCCACCGGGGCGACCGCCGGGACCGGCCGGTGAGTGCCGGCCGGGTGCCCAGCGTGCGCGGCGCCCTCGCGCTGCTCGCGTCCACGCAGCTGCTGCTGATCCTGGACACCGCGATCGTCAACGTCGCGCTGCCCTCGGTCGGCGAGGACCTCGGCTCCGGCTCCGCCGGGCTCTCCTGGGTGGCCAACGCGTACCTCATCACCTTCGGGGGACTGCTGCTGCTCGGCGGTCGCACCGCCGATCTCCTCGGCCACCGCGGGGTCTTCCTCGCCGGCATCGGGCTGCTCGCCGCGGCCTCGGCCGTCGGCGCGGTCGCCCCGAACGCGAGCGCCCTGATCGCCGCCCGCGCCGTCCAGGGCGTCGGCGCCGCCCTCGCCGCGGCCGCCGCGTTCGCGCTGCTGCTCGCCCTCTTCCCCGACGGCCCTGCCCGGCACAAGGCGCTCGGCGCGTTCGCCGCGATGGGCGGTCTCGGCGGCGTCCTCGGTACCGTCCTCGGCGGCGTCCTCACCGACCTCCTCGGCTGGCGCTCGACCTTCTGGCTCAACGTCGTCGCCGCCGCCGTGCTCGCCGTGTCGGCGCGCTCGGCTCTCCCCCGGGCGCCGGTCCGGCCGCCGCGGTCCACCGGCGGGCGCTTCGACCTCGCCGGGGCCCTCACCGCCACCGGCGGGCTCGGCCTCGTCGCGTTCGCGCTCGTCGGCGGCGGCGAGTCCGGGTGGCTCTCCGCCCGGACCCTCGGCGCGGGTGGCGCCGGACTCGTCCTCCTCGCCGCCTTCGCGGTCATCGAGACCCGGGCCGCCGTCCCTCTCGTACCACCCGCCGTCCTCGCCCGCCCCGCCGTGCGGCTGGCCAACGCCCTCAGCGCCCTCGCCCAGATGGCGCTGTTCCCGATGTTCTTCCTGGTCAGCCTCTACCTGCAGAGCGTGCTCGGCCACTCCCCGCTCGGCGGCGGCCTCGGGCTGCTCCCGCTCTCGCTCGTCGTCGTCGCGGTCGCCCCGCAGACCGGCCGGATCATCCTCCGGCTGGGGCTGACCCGCACCACGACCCTCGGCTTCGCGCTGCTGTGCGCCGGCACCCTGTGGCTGGCCCTCGCGCTCACCGCCGACGGCACCTTCTTCACCACCGTCCTCGCGCCCAGCCTGCTGCTGGGCCTCGCCCTGCCGCTGGTCATGGTCACCACCAATGTGGCCGCCACGGCCGAGGCGGCACCCGAGGAGACCGGACTGGCATCCGGACTCGTCAACACCAGCCAGCAGTTCGGCTCGGTGCTCGGGCTCGCCGTTCTGGTGGCCATCGCCACCACCCGTACCGACGCTGCCACAGCAGCGGCTCAGACCACCGGCTTCAGAGCCGCGCTCCTCGTCGCCGCGGCCTTCGCCGCCGTCGCGGCGCTGCTCTCGGTACGCCTGCGCCTGCGCCTGCCCGCCCCCGCGACGGCGCCACCGCGCCGGGACCGGGCGGCCGAGCATACCCACGGTGACCACGTGGGTGACCACATCTGACCTCGGCCGGTGAGCCGAAGGGGCGCGCGGCTGTAGCGAGGGAGAACGCGCACGGGTCCCGAGGAACGAGGGGGCCGGGCACGATCGACCGTCGACAGTCGCACCCAGCGCCCCGGAGGCGAACCGAGCCCAACGAAGAGGGGCCTTTCCCTTGACCCTGTACGACCTTGTCGCGCCCGGTCTCGACGAACGCGGCGATCCCCGCTACCGCATCGCCGACATACGCGCCGCCGATCCGCTCGGCGCCGACGCCCTGCTCGCCGCACTGCCCGCGATGAACGCCGACGCCGACGTCCCGGCGCTCACCGTGGCCCTGCGCACGCTCGTCCCCGACCCGGACCGGGCCGCCGAATGGAGCGTGGAGGCCGCCCTGGCGGCCATGCGCGACCTCGGCATCCTGCTCGGCTCGCTGAAACGTCACGGCGTCCAGCCGGTCGCCGCCGTCCCCGAGGTCCTGCCCGTCCTCGAACTCCTGGGCCGCCGCACCGACATGGTGCCCCGGGACACCGTCCACCACTACACGACCTGGAACCCGCTCGGTCCGCGCCAGCGCATGTACACCGGCCACCCGATGGAGGGGCACCTCCAGGAGGCCGTCCGGATGGCGTTCCCGGGCCTGGTCGCCGCACTCGACACCTGTGCGCGGGTCGCCCGGCTCGAACCGTACGATCCCGGCTTCGCGGTCGCCCTCGACCGCACCGCCCACCACGTCCAGTCGATGGTCGACTCCATCGACTTCACCGTCGCCCACGTCACCCCGGAGTACTTCGCGCTCACCCTGCGCCCCTACTTCGAGGAGATCGAGGTCGCGGGGCGCGACTACCTCGGCCCGGCGGCCGCGCAGGTCCCCCTCTGGCTCGTCGATCTGACGCTGTGGCAGTGCGACCGCTCCCACCCCGACTACGACGCGTTCCTCGCCGAGTCGGTCCAGTACAGCCTGCCGTCCTGGCGGGACTTCCACGCCCGGCACATCGGCGGCGTCTCCGCCGTCAGCAAGCTGTCGGCCGCGATCAGCTGGGAGGACGTCGACCGGCTGCCTCCGCAACTGGAGGCGTCCGCCCAGGCCCTCGCCCGGGTGCTCAAGATCCTCAAGACCTTCCGGGCGCGCCACATCGGCATCGCCCGCAAGGCATACCGCGACGACCTGCGGCTGTACGAGGAGGGAAGCGGCGGGGCCCCGATCGCCCTGCTGCGCTCGATACTCGACCTGACCAGGGACAACGAGACCATGGTGCGCCGGACGACGGGCGGCCGTCCGGTAGCCGGGTCTCGGAGGTCGGCGGCGTGAGGGAGTACCCGATGATCCCCACGTCCCGGACGACCGTTCCCCCGTCCCCGGAGCATCCGCTCCCGGACGTTCACCCGGACGGCGGGCGCGACCTGCCCGGCACCGGCCCCCTCCATGTCGTCGTCGCCGGCGGCGGCGTCGCGGGCCTCACGGCCGCACTCGCGCTGCACGCCGCGGGGTTCGACCGCGTCACCGTCGTCGAGGCGGTCCGGACCAGCCGTCCGGTCGGCGCCGGGCTCAACCTCATGCCCAACGCCGTCCGCGAACTCGACGCGCTCGGGCTCCTCGGCCGCCTCGAGGCGGGCGCCCTGCGCACCCGCGAACTGCGCTACTACCACCGCTCCGGCGGTCTGATATCCCGGGAGCCACGCGGGCTCGGCGCCGGCTACCGCTGGCCCCAGCTCTCCGTCCACCGGGCCCACCTCCAACAGGTCCTGGCCGACGCGGTACGGGAACGGCTCGGACCGGCCGCCCTCATCGGCGGCGTCCGCGTCACCCACGCCGAGACGCTGCCCGACGGCCGCCCCCGCATCCAGCTGGAGCACCGCGACGGCGCCACCCGGGGCCGGGCCTCCCTCGAACCGGACGTGCTGATCGGTGCCGACGGCATCCGCTCGGCGGTCCGGGCCGCGCTCAACCCCGGCGAGGGCAGTCCACCCTGGAACGGGAAGCTGGTGTGGCGGGGGGTCTCCCGGATACCGGCCCGAGCCATCGGCGGCTTCATGCTCATCGCCGGGGACGACCGGCAGAAGGCCGTCGTCTACCCCATGAGCCGGCCCTCGGGAGCGGACGGCACGGTCCTGGTCAACTGGGCCCTCGCCCGGCCCGCCGGGGACGCGACCGAGGAGCGGGGGCGCGAGGAGTACCGGGGCGACTGGAACCGCGCCGTCCCCGTGGAGGCGTTCCTGCACCACTACGAAGGGTGGGAGTTCGGCGGCGTCAGCGTCCCCGACATCGTGAAGGCCGCCGAGTCGGCCCATGAGTACCCCATGGTCGACCGCGAGCCCCTCGCGCGCTGGACCCACGGCCGCACCACCCTCATCGGCGACGCGGCCCACGCGATGTACCCGATCGGCTCCAACGGAGCCACCCAGTCCATCGTCGACGCCCGCGCCCTCGCCCACGCGCTGGCCCGCCACCGTGACCCGGCGGCCGCCCTCGCGGCGTACGAGGAGGACCGCAGACCTGCCATGACGGCCCTGCAGCGGGCCAACCGGCGGCTCGGGCCCGAGGTCGTCATCGATCTGGCGCACCAGCGGGCACCGGACGGCTTCACCGACATCCGCCAGGTGATCCCCGCGCCGGAACTCGCCGCCATCGCCGCCCGCTACGCCGCCGCCGGTGCCTTCGACCCGGCATCCGCCAACCGGGACTCCCCGTACGGGACACGCCGCCCGGTGTCCGCCGCCCTCCCCGCTCTCTCCGTCGGCGCGCCGCGCTGACGCCCCGTCCGGGCCACGGCACCACCCCCGCGCGCCGTGGCCCGGACGGACGGCGGTGGCTTACCTTCGGTGGGTGGCACAGCGCGACGCACAGCGTGGTGCGTCCGCCCCGCTCCGCTCTCCCCTGCGAAGGTGGAACACGTGAAGGCAATCCGTCGATTCACCGTGCGCCCCGTCCTCCCCGACACCCTTCGACCGCTCACCGACCTGGCGCGCAACCTGCGCTGGTCCTGGCACGAGCCGACCCGTGAGCTCTTCAACTCCATGGCCCCCGCGGCCCCGGCAGACCACCGCACCGACGACGGCGACCCCGTCCGGCTGCTCGGCTCCGTCTCCGCCGCCCGTCTCGCCGCGCTCGCCGCCGACCAGGAGTTCCTGGACAGGCTGCGGGCCGCGGCCGAGGACCTCGACCACTATCTGCACGCCCCCCGCTGGTACCAGGAGCACCAGGAACAACACGGTGGGCTGCCCGCGTCGATCGCCTACTTCTCGCCCGAGTTCGGCGTCACCGCCGCCCTGCCGCAGTACTCCGGCGGCCTGGGCATCCTCGCCGGCGACCACCTCAAGGCCGCCAGCGACCTCGGCGTCCCGCTGATCGGCGTCGGACTGCTCTACCGGCACGGCTACTTCCGCCAGTCCCTCTCCCGTGAGGGCTGGCAGCTGGAGCACTACCCCGTCCTCGACCCCGGCGAGCTGCCGCTCTGCCTGCTCCGCGACACCGACGGCGCCCCCGCCACGGTCACCCTCGCCCTGCCCGGCGGCCGCACTCTGCACGCCCACATCTGGACCGCGCAGGTCGGCCGGGTCCCGCTGCTGCTGCTCGACTCGGACGTCGAGGAGAACGCCCCCGGCGAACGGAACGTCACCGACCGCCTGTACGGCGGCGGGAGCGAGCACCGGCTCCTCCAGGAGATGCTCCTCGGCATCGGCGGCGTCCGGGCCGTCCGCGCGTACTGCCGGCTCACCGGCACCCCGGCGCCCGAGGTCTTCCACACCAACGAAGGCCACGCCGGCTTCCTCGGCCTCGAACGCATCCGCGAACTGGCGGGCCGGGGCATCGGCTTCGAAGCCGCCCTGGAGGCCGTCCGCGCGGGGACCGTCTTCACCACCCACACGCCCGTCCCCGCCGGCATCGACCGCTTCGAGCGCGGCCTCGTCGCCCGCCACCTCGGCGACGACGGTGAACTCCCCGGCCTGGACGTGGGCCGGATCCTCGCCCTCGGCGACGAGACCCCGCTCGGCGGCGAACCGGGACTCTTCAACATGGCCGCCATGGGGCTGCGCCTGGCCCAGCGGGCCAACGGCGTCTCCACCCTCCACGGAGGCGTCAGCCGCCAGATGTTCGCCGGGCTCTGGCCCGGCTTCGACCCGGACGAGGTACCGATCGGCTCCGTCACCAACGGCGTCCACGCCCCGACCTGGACAGCGCCCGAGGTCGGCCGGCTGCGCCCCGACGCCGACGACCGTGAACTGTGGGAGCTCCGCCGCACCCTGCGCGAACAGCTGGTCACGGAGGTACGGGAACGGCTGCGGGCCTCCTGGCGGCAGCGGGGCGCCGGAGCCGCCGAACTCGGCTGGACCGACTCCGTCCTCGACCCCGACGTCCTCACCATCGGGTTCGCCCGCCGGGTCCCCTCGTACAAACGGCTCACGCTGATGCTGCGCGACCCGGACCGGCTGCGGGCCCTGCTGCTCCACCCCGAACGGCCGGTCCAGCTCGTCGTGGCCGGCAAGGCGCACCCCGCCGACGACGGCGGGAAGCGGCTCGTGCAGGAGCTCGTGCGCTTCGCCGACGACCCCCGGGTGCGGCACCGGATCGTGTTCCTGCCCGACTACGGCATGGCCATGGCCCGCAAGCTCTACCCCGGCTGCGACGTCTGGCTCAACAACCCGCTGCGGCCGCTGGAGGCGTGCGGGACCAGCGGGATGAAGGCGGCCCTCAACGGCTGCCTCAACCTCTCCGTCCTGGACGGCTGGTGGGACGAGTGGTTCGATCCCGACTTCGGCTGGGCCATCCCGACCGCGGACGGGGCGGCGGCGGCCGACGAGGAGCGCCGCGACGACCTGGAGGCGGCCGCGCTCTACGAACTCGTCGAGCGGCGGGTCGCACCGCGCTTCTACGACCGCGGCCCGGACGGCGTACCGGCCCGCTGGACCGCGATGGTCCGCAGGACGCTGGGCGACCTCGGGCCGAAGGTGCTCGCCGACCGGATGGTCCGCGAGTACGTGGAGCGGCTGTACGCCCCCGCCGCGGCGGCGCACCGCGCGCTCGACGGCGAGGCGGCACGGGAACTGGCCCACTGGAAGGCCCGGGTGCGGGCCGCCTGGCCGAAGGTCGCCGTCCACCACGTGGAGGTCGGCGAGCTCGGCGAGGACCTCGGCGACGCCGAGCTCGGCGCGACGCTCGCGGTGCGGGTGGGGGTGTCGCTCGGCGAACTGCGGCCGGACGACGTGGAGGTCCAGGCGGTCACCGGCCGCGTCACCCCCGACGACACCCTCGCCGACCCCCGGGTGTGCGCCCTGAAACCGGCGGCGGGCGGCGGCCCCGACCTGGAGGGCCGGCGGATCTACGAGGGCTCCCTGGTCCTCGACCGCACCGGCCCCTTCGGCTGCACGGTCCGCGTCCTGCCCTCCCATCCGCGGCTCGCCTCGGCGGCGGAGCCGGGTCTGGTGACCTGGCCGACGGACGCGGTGGCGGAGGGAGCGGGCGTGCTGATGCGCTGACCCGCGGCCGGGTCAGCCCAGCTTCGCCCGGTCGGTGAGGCGACCGTCGGTGAAGCAGAGCCGGTAGACCGGGATCGCCGCGAGCAGCGTCGTCCGGTAGTAGAGGCACTCGTCCTTCCTGGGCGGCTCGGCGGGGGCCCGCCGCGGCGGGCCGTCCAGGGGGCGGGCGGGCAGCCGTTCACCGACCTCGGCACGGGACTGTCCCAGCCGGATGTCCGCGTACTCCTCCGGCTCCAGATACGACTGGGCCTGCGTGTACAGGCCGACCGCGCCCATGAGCAGTGCCAGCGCGGCGAGCAGGGCGAGCGGGATCCAGATCGCCTGGGCGAGGCCCTTGCGCACCTGCCGCCGCGCCCGGTCCAGCTCCCGCGCGGAAGTCGGCGCGGCGGGAGGCGCGGCGGCCGCGGGCCCGGGCGGGCGTGTCGGAAGGACGGCGCTCACCTCGAAACCCCCGTCGTCCGTGCCCCCGTGCCGCAGCACCCCGCCGGCGAGCCGCACCCGCTCATCGAGCCCCACGAGCCCCGCGCCGCCGGACGCGAGTCCGTCCGTCCCGGCCCCGCCCGGGACGGGGGGACCGTTGACGACCCGCACCTCGACGGCCTCGTCGGTGTGCGTGATCCGCACCTCCACGGCCGCCCCCGGCGCGTGCTTCGCCGCGTTGGTCAGCGCCTCCTGCACCACCCGGTGCAGCGCCCGGCCGGCCATGGCCGGCCGGGGCTCCTCCCCGGCGTCCCGGCCTTCGCCGCGTACCGTCAGTGCCACCGCGAGCCCCGAGGCCCTCGCCCGCGCGACCATCTCCTCGACCGGCTCGTCCGGCGGGGCCGTCGGGGCCGGGGTGTCCTCCGTGCGCAGGACGCCGATGATGTCCCGCAGGCGGGACGTCGCCTCGCCCGCCGCGCGGCGCAGTTCGCCCGCCGCCCGCCGCTGGTCGGCGTCCAGGCCGGGCGCCACCTCCAGGGCACCCGCGCGGATCGCGATCAGCGCCAGGTCGTGACCGAGCGAGTCGTGCATGTCTCCCGCGATGCGCGAGCGTTCCCTCAGGCGTTCGCGGTCGGCGACGGCCGCCTGCTCGCGTTCCATCCGGTCGGCCAGTTCCCAGCCGCTCCGGACGAGCCGGTCGTACTGCCGTACGTAACGGCCGATCAGCCACGGCGCCACGACCGCGAGCGCCAGCACCAGCAGCAGCGTGAACCACTGGCCGAGCGAGGCGCTGGTCAGCCGGGTCAGGAGCAGCCCCACCGCCGCCACGGCCCCGAACAGCCACAACGCCGCCCGGGTGTGCTCCTGGCGCCGCCCGGCCAGATAGCCGAAGGCGATCAGCGCGAGGGTGTACGAGGCGGTGTACAGCTCCAGGGAGGCGGCCAGGCTCGCCCCGACCGTGATGCCGACCGGCGCCAGCGGCCGGCGCCGGCCGGCCGCCACGCACACCCCGAGAACCGCCACCCCGGCCGCCACCCGCGCCCAGGACCCACCGTCGTTCGGATCGGAGCGCAGCAGGACCGGGACGCTGAGCAGCACCCACAGGCCCAGGTCGAAGAGCCGCTCACGCATCGGGCGCCTCCGGCACCAGACCCGCCTCGTACGCGAGGACCGCGAGCCGCACCCGGTTGCGCAGCTCCAGACGGGCCAGGACCGCGCTCACATGCGCCTTGACCGTGCTCTCGACGACGAACAGCCGCGCCGCGATCTCCGCGTTCGAGAGCCCGGCGCCCACCAGCGCCACCACCTCCCGCTCGCGGCCGGTCAGCGGCTCCAGCAGGGCCCGGGCCCGAGCGGCGCGGGAGAGGCGTTCGCCGCCGAGGGTGTCGAGGACCCGGCGGGCGACGACGGGGGAGAGGAACGCCGCGCCCTCCGCCACGGCCCGGACGCCCGCGATGAGCTCCCGTGGATCGCCGGACTTCAGCAGGAACCCGCTCACCCCGCCGCCGAGCGCCCGTGCGATGTACGCGTCCTCGGAGAACGTCGTCAGCATGACGACGGCCGACTCCGGCACGGCGGTGCGCAGCTCCTCCGCCGCCCCGAGCCCGTCGAGCCGGGGCATCCGGATGTCGAGCAGGACGACGTCCGGCCGGTGCCGTCGCGCGAGCTCCACGGCCTCGCGCCCGTCCCCGGCCTCGGCGACGACGTCGATCCCGGGGTCGGTGGTGAGGATGGCCTTCACACCGGCCCGGATCATCGTCTCGTCGTCCGCGAGAAGCACCCTGATCATGAGGCGCAACCCTATGCGGACGCGCGACCGCCCGGAGGGACGAGTCCCTCCGGGCGGTCGCGACGCACCGTGCTTACGGGAACGTGAGCTTGAAGCCGTTGATGTAGCCGGTGTCCTGGGCGGCCCTGTCCTGGACGCGGAGCTTCCAGGCGCCGTTGGCGACCTCGCTGGAGGCGTTGACGGTGTAGGTGGCCTTCACGTTGTCGGCCGAGTCGGAGGACGAGAACGGCTTGAGGTT